>JANYEB010000116.1 GCA_025363355.1 Chitinophagaceae bacterium
AATACAGTTGACGAACCATTACTCCAACTCCAACTTAATGAAGATGTGTAATTCGTGCCTACAATACCACCAAGTCTCATGTTAGGACGTTGAGAAAGTGTCGTGAATGTAGTTAATGCACAAACTCCAGCAGCATCTTGGTTCGTGTATAACGTTGAAGCGTAAGTTGTAGTAGTTTGATTACAAACAGCATTTGTTGTAAACGCACTATTTTGATTACATATTTCTATTACAATGTTCGAAGAACCATCCCAATAGAAAGGAGTTGCAAAGTTGATAGTGTTATTTGAATAGCCTAATAAACCTGATGGAGTATATGAAGCACTGCTATAAACTGTTGTTAATCCAGTTTGATATGCTGTTAAGGCAGATGCTGAAGTACTACCAACAGATAAATAGAAACTTAATAAAGGATTTGTATGACCAGTAGTAATATCAAATGCAACTGAAGTTAAATTACCTTGTGCTAAACCCGATGCTGTAAGTTCACTTGCTTTGATTAAGAATTGATGCTTATCACCCCAATAATATTGTGCAAATGGTGATGGGTAACCAGTTGTTGTATTTACAACTGTTCCTGTACCAATAGTAGCAGTTCCAACAACATTAGGGAAACTAGCAGCAGTTAATGCTACAGATCCACCAGAACAAACAGTTGCTGGACTTGCAGTAGCTGTTGTAATTTGTGGATTACTATAAACTGTTAAACTAGCTGTTGCAAAGTTTGAACAACCACCACCAGTATTAGAACCAGTTAAAGTAATTATTTCAGCACTTGTTGTTGCACTAGTACGCTTGTAGTAAATAGTAGTAACACTAGATGTTCCATTATAAGCCACGGTTGCAGCAGCATCTGTATAAAGGTTAGTTGCTGGTGACCATACATAAGAATTATAATTACCTGAAGTAGATGTTAAGCTTAATGCTACGACTCTATTAACACAAGAGCTTTGAACTCCAGAGTTAGAGAAAGTTATTGCAGGAGCAGCGGTAACGACTACACTAATTGAAGTTCTAGGTCCTTCGCAAGTTCCAGATATTGCCGAAACGTATAATGTATTTGTAGCACCTGCTGTATAACCTGTGTAAGCATAACTACCAGTTGTAGTTGTCGCTACAGCTACCCCACCAGTTGCAACTGTGTACCATTTGAATGAAGCTCCAGTAATATTTGAACTAGCAACATAAACTGGCAAACCACATTGTGAGCTAACTGTTGATGATATAGGTGCAGTTGGTGCAGGGTTTATTGTTATAGACGCTGCTGCTAAACTACTGAAACATCCTGTTGAAGCATTCGTTGCTGTTGCAGTATACGTTTTAGTTATTGGAGCTGTTGTATTGTTTGTTGGCGTAATTGCAGATACTGCAAAATTACCAACTGTACTCACGCCATCGCTCCAATTCCAAGTCCAACTTCCGGTAAATGTAGTAGAACCCACTACACTAGCACCAGTTAAAGTAACTGTTGAACCAGTACAAGCACCAGATGGTGATGCTACAGCACTTGATACAACTGGATTAGGATTAACTGTAAACTTGCTAGAAGCAGTACTTACACACAAGCTACCTGAAGATTGAGAAGCATATAAAGTAATGGTATCTGAACCAGAAGTACTTCTCTTATAGTAAACTGTTGTTGGATTTCCAGTACCAGTGTATGCAACTGTTGCAGCAGCATCAGTGTATAAATTAGTAGTTGGTCCCCAAACGTAAGTGTCAAAACTAGATATTGTAGATGTTACACTTAAAGATTGAATAACACCAGCACAAATTGTATTTGTTGATGAAGATAATGTTAATGTTGGAGGTGTAGTTACGGTAACGTCTACTTTAGTTCTATTGCTTTCGCAAGTATTACCATCAGTTACAGTTACCCAAACACTGTTAACACCAACAACATAAGTTGTTTTATAATATGTAGCACTTGCACCTGATTGTAATAAATTACCACCAGTAGCAGCATCATAGAATTTGTAAATTGGAGAACCAACACTAGAAGCAACAACATATACAGGCGTACCACACTGATTAGCAACAGTACCTGTTGAAGTAGGTGCAGTTGGCAAAGGATTAACAGTAACTGTTATAGGTGACGATGTCACTGAACAACTTCCGTTATTGGTTGTACGTAAGTAATATGTTTGTGTAACTGGTGATGATGTGTTATTAATTGCTCCATTGTAAGCATAAGGGTTTGCAGAACTTAAATCAGCAACACCATTAGTCCAAGTATAAGTATTAGCTTGATCTATTGTTACCACAAAATCTTCTGTTGAACCAGAACCAAATGAAGTACAAGCGTCCACACTACCATTTGTATTACCAGTTGCTCTAGAACGTATTCTCATACCTGTTGCTCCAATGCTTGCATTAGCAGGAACAGTAATTGTCGTAGAACCAGTGGTTGCACTAGTATAAGGTTGAACCCATTCTGTAGCTTCATAAACACCATTTCTGTTAAAGTCAATCCAAACTGAAACGATAGCAGCAGCATTAACAGTTACACTCACTTGATAAGTAGCACCTGGAGTTAACAATGTAGTTGCACTACCTGTTGGAGCATTGTAGTGATAATAAGGACTAGCTGTTGGACCAGCTATTGTCGTATTTAATGTATTTAAGATAACATTAGTAACCAATGAACCACCACTATTAGTTGTAGCACAATATCCCGATGGAACTGAAGAACCAGCACCTCCACCTAAGCCACTAGCACTAGTGTTTGTTGTGAATGTTACTGTACTTCCACTACATACTGTAGCAGGGCTAGCAGTAATTGTAGTTGGCATTGCAGGATAATTACTAATATTAAATGCTGCATAAGTTAAGTTAACACAACCAGTGCTGTTTGAAGCATTCAGGTAAATAGTATCTGCAATTGTTGTTATTGAACTACGCTTATAATAAACAGTAGTTGGGTTACCAGTACCATTATAAGCTACAGTTGCAGCAGCATCTGTATACAAATTTGTAATTGGCGACCAAGTATAAGTATCGTAGTTGCTAGCTGTAGAAGAAATATTTAAAGTTTCTATTCTATTAATACAACTATTTACAACACCAGTTTGACTTACAGTTAAAGCAGGTGGGGTAGTCACATTTACAATTACCATTGCTCTTGGACCTGCACAACCATTGCTAGATGCTGCAACCCAAAGTGTATCATTAGCATTTGGCGTGTAACCAACGTAAGTGTAAGTACCAGTCGTTGTTGTTGCAATAGCAGTTCCACCAGTAGCAACTGTATACCAATTAAAGGATGCACCAGTAATATTACTTGTTACATTGTAGGTTGGAGTGCCACATTGTGGAGATACAGTTGAAGTTGAATTTGGTGTAGCTGGTGTTGGATTAACCGTAACAATAGCAGCAGACGAACTAGTTGAACAGAAAGGTGCTGATGGTTGTGTGGCAGTAACGGTATATGTAATTCCTACTGGTGCAGTAGTGTTGTTAACTGGATTAACATTTCCAGCAACCACAGATAATACATTTGAAGTACCGTTGCTCCAACTCCAATTTAAACCACTAGGGTTTACCAATACAATTTGATATTCTTCATATTCACCCCAAGTAAATGTTTGGGTAGGGCTAGTTATTAATCCTTCATTAACAGCAACTCTCATTCTGCACAAACCAGGGTTGATACCAACAGGAACGGTGAAAGTACCAGTTTCTGTGTGTTGACCACTTGTTGTAGCAGATGCAGTATAAGCTAATTCTGTAGATGGATCAAAGGTTCCATCTCTATTGTAATCAATCCAAATAGCTGTTGCACTAGCAAAAGTTGAAGTAGGTGTAGTTAAAAGCGTTTTTGTTTCGAAACTATATGTTGTACCTTCTGATAACACATAAGGTCCAAATGCTGTGAAATCAGAATAACTACCTAATGTTCCAGTAGCAGTTCCAATAGTTCCTACCATACTAGTGATAGGTGTTGAGTTGTTTAAAATAGTATCAGAACCATTCCAAATTTTAATTCCACCAAAATCCTCATCAGTTGTTGGTGTTCCAACAGCAGGTGGTGCAGTATAAGTTGGTGCAGCACTACTAGCAGCAGAAGGGTTATAACCATTACCACTTAGTGCAACAGTAGAACCACTACATACATTTGATGGAGTAGCTTTTGATACACTAATTACAGGTGCAACAGCCACAGCAAATACTTTAATAGCTTTGTTTCCACAAGTAATTCCACTATTAGTGTAACTAGCATTTAAGGTAATAGTATCAGCACTAGATGCAGTAGTACGTTTGTAATATAGAGAACTTGGATTACCCGTGCCATTATAAGCAACTGTTGCAGCAGCATCAGTGTATAAATTAGTAGCAGGTATCCAGTTTAAAGTTGTATAAGTTCCTGCTCCAGCAGTTACTGTTATTTGATTAATTGAATTAGCACAAACACTAGAACTAGCAGAAGTTATGCTAAGAGCAGCAGGTGTACTAACAACAACATCACATTGTGTTCTACCACCCTCACAACCAGAAGCAGGATCTATTAAACTAACCCAAAGTGAGTTTGTGGTTCCAGCAGTAAATCCTGTGAAAGTATATGAAGCAGTTGTTGATGATTGTAACGCAGTACCACCTGTAGCAACACTATACCATTTGTATATAGCACCAGTTACAGCACTAGTTGCAGTATATGTAGGAGTACCACATTGAGATGCTACAGAAGTATTTGTAGGAGCAACTGGTGGTGCAGCTACAGTAATAGCAGTTGCATTTAAAGTTGTATAACAACCTGTTGCAGAATCTGTTGCTTTAACTGTGTAAACTACACTAGTTGAAGTAGAACCAACATTATATGAAGTTGCAGTAGTTGAATATCCTGTTGCAACTGTTCCAGCTTGTCCAGTTGCAGACCAAGTAAATCCTAAACCACTAGCACTAACTAACAAGATAGAATATTCTTCATATTCACCCCAACTGAATGTTTGTGTTGGGCTTGTAATAGTTCCTTCATCAACAGCAACTCGCATTCTGCACAAACCAGCATTTACGCCAGCAGGCACAACGAATGAACCAGTTTCTGTGTGTGTACCACTTGTAGTTCCAGCAGCAGTATAAGCTTTTTCGGTAACTGGATCAAATGTTCCATCTCTATTGTAGTCAATCCAAATAGCCATCATATTACCAAAAGCGGTAGTTTGTTGAGTAGAGCTTACAGCAAAATTATAGGTTTGACCAGCAACTAACTGGTAAGGACCAAAGGCAGTAAAATTTGAATAACTACCTACAGTTCCTGTAGCTGTACCAATAGTGCCTACCAATGAACCCCAAGGTGTGATATTTTTTAAGATAGTATCTACACCATTCCAAATTTTGATTCCAGTAAAATCCTCATCTGTAGTAGGATTAGATACTGCTGGTGGTGCGGTATAAGTTGGTGCAGTTCCTCCAGATATTTGTTTATAACCATTAGATGTTAAAGTAACAGTTGCATTAGGGCAAATTGCTGTAGGAGATGCAACAGCAGTTGCTACCACAGGATTACTACCAACTTTAAATACTTTAACAGAAGATGCGTTACAAGGACCATTAACAGCAGTTAAGGTAATAGCCTCGGTAGTAACAATTGAGCTACGTTTGTAGTAAACAGTAGTTGGATTACCAGTACCATTGTAAGCTACAGTTGCAGCAGCATCAATATATAAATTTGTTGTTGGAGACCATACATAGCTATTAAAGCTTGTAGCTCCAGTTGTTACGCTTAATGTTTCAATTCTACCTACACAAGTTTGAATTGTATCTAATTGACTAACCACCAATGTTGGAGGATTAGTAACAGCTACATCAATTTGTGTTCTACCACTTTCGCAACCAACAGGTCCAGTTAAACTAACAAACAACGTATTTGTTGTTCCAGCAGTATATCCAGTATAAACATAAGAACTAGAACCTAAAGTGCTATCTACTGTTGTTGCTAAAGGTGTAGCTCCATTAGAAGTTGTGAACCATTTGTAAGTAACTTTTCCGGATAAGCCAGATGAAGTTACATTATAAGTTGGTGTTCCACACTGAGAGGCAGTTGTTGTGCTAGTTGGTGCAACTGGTGGTGCATAAACGGTTACAGCACTTGCAGCTAAACTACCAGAACAAGTAGTTGTTGGGTTTGTAGCAGTAAGTGTGTAAACTACAGATGCATTAGCAGCACCCGGTGTTGGGTTAGAAGCTACAACTGAAGTAGTGTTAGCAGTAGATAAACTTCCTGCACCTGCACTCCAAGACCAAGTATAGTTTACGCCATCAGTAATCACCATTGTGTACTCTTCATACTCACCCCAACTAAAACTCTGTGTTGGGCTTGTAATTGTTCCTTCATTAATAGCAACTCTCATTCTACAAACACCTGGCGATGCTGTTAAAGGAACAGTGAATGAACCAGTTTCTGTATGAGGACCAGATATTGTTGTTGTAGAAACAGAAACTTTTTCTGTAGTTTGATCAAATACACCATCTCTGTTGTAATCAATCCAAATAGACATCATATTACTGAAGCTTCCACCTTGTGTAATACCAGTAGTTGAAAAATTATACGTTTGACCAGGGATCAATACATAAGGGCCAAAGGCTGTAAAGTTTGAATAGCTACCAGCAGTACCTGTAGCTGTACCAATGGTACCAACTAAAGACCCACCAGCAGTTGTATTATTTAAAATTGTAGTTGCACCTTTTGTAATTGTTATATTTCCAAAATCCTCATCTGTTGTTGGATTTGAAACCGCAGGAGGTGCTGTATATGAAGGCGATGTTGTTGGGTAAACATTACCATTTAAAGCAACTGAACTTCCACTACATAATGCAGCAGGTGTTGCAGTAGCAAAAGAAACAGTAGGATTAGCACTTACAGCAAATGTAACAGCAGCACCATTACTACAAAGTGTAGTACTATTTGTAGCACTTGCAGTAATTGTTTCACTTGTTACACTTGTTGAGCGTTTATAGTAAACTGTTGTTGCATTACCACCAGTGTATGGCGTAGTTGCAGCAGCATTCGTATATAAATTTGTTGTAGGTGACCAAGTATAAGAATCATAAGAAGCCAAAGTAGACGTTACACTAAGTGTTTCAATTCTATTTTGACAACTGTTAACTGTACCTGTTTTAGAAATAGTGAATGCATCAGGTGTACTAGCAAAAACATCAACAGATGCTGTTCTATCACTCACACAACCGCTTGTTGTATCTGTTAAGCTTACATATAAAGTGTTAAAAGCATCTGGTGTATAACCTAAATAGCTAAATGTACCTGATTGGCTTGTTCCTGCTAAAGTACCACCAGTAGCAGCAGTCCAATAGCTATATTTAGGTACGCCAAAAGTAGTTCCTGTAAATACATAAACAGGAGTACCACATTGTGATTGTTGTGTAGCATCGCCATTTGGTGCAGTTGGTAAAGAATTAATTTTAACAACTGGTGTAGATGCAGTTATTGGACAAGTACTAGCTGTGAAATTAGCTGTATAAGTATTGTTAAATGGAGAAGATCCTGTTGGTGTATTAGTAGGATTGATAGTTAATGGAGACCCACTACCAATAACATTGGTATTTTGATCTTTCCAAACTAAACTACTATAAGTTCCAATGCTATTACCTTTAAATTGAATAGCAGGTCTGCTTGTAGATGAATTAACAGATGGATTGCTTGTCCAGAAGTTAGGGTTACTTGTTCCTGTTGAATTATAAGCATACAACATTCTAGTTGCTGGTGCTGTGTAATACCAACTCGTTGGTGAGTTTGTACCAAATCCATTAGTACCAGTATATTTAATATCTACAAGTACAGAAGAAACACCATCCCAAGTAAATGGTGTGGTGAAATTATGCGTATTCCAACCTGTAGTTAATATAGACAGTGAAGGAATAGTTGACATAACACTTCTTAAACCTGTAGTTGTGAAAGTACTTAAAGATGTTGTTGTTGAAGGCAAACTACCCATAGACAAAGTCCATCCTGTTCCATTTGCACTACCAGTTGCATTTACATTGAAAGCAACTGCTGTGATATCTCCTGCATATATACCCATTGCATTCAACTCACTTGCAGTGTATAAATACTGGTTCCACATTTGCAAATAATAATTTGTATATGGATTAAACCCATAAGTAGTTGTGCTAGAAGTAAGGCTACCTATTTGCACCGTTTTTGGTACATTTAGTTGGGCACTTAGTGTTAAACTAGACGCACTACAAACACTAGTTGCAGATGCACTAGCTGCTGCAGTTGTGTAGTACAATGGAGCATCTGTATAAGAATTTCCACTGTAAGACGTTGCAAGTGGTACGCTATTCCAAGCAGCAACACTCCAAGTTACAGTTGTGTAAACTGGGTTGGCAACAGGTATAGTGTATGTGTAATTACTACCTCCAGCACTTGTCATAAATGCTGTAACATTTCCAGCACCAACATTGTAAGTAATTTTTACACTATCAATAGTTCCACTAGGCGTAGTAACACTAACAGTAATATCACGAGCTACTGCAGCACACTGTGCAAGGCTGCCATCTGTTGTGGTGCCAGTAACATAGTTACTAACAACACTAACTGCAGGAGCTGGTGTTAAACCAGAAAACTCCCAAGCACCCACATCAGGTGCACCACCACGAGTAGCCCCAGAAAAATCTTTATTATAATTATTTAAAGTACTAGGTAATCCGCTAGCACCACTTTCTACACGTGTAGTTATACCATTAACAGGTTGCAAATAATTAGAACTACTTGTTGTTAAACTTTGAAAGAAACTTCCAGCAGTTGCGTAACTAAAGCTACCATCTGTAAAAGAGAAAGATTCTCTTGTGCTACCCACAGCTGTAAAATAGTCAGAGAAATTTACATAGCTATTAGTAGTATCGTGCATTATAATTTTATTACCACCAGAGCCAGCGTAGAAAAAGTTATTATTACTTGTGCTAGCAAAGTTTGTTAAACTACTACCACCTCTTCTAAATGCAACAACTTGTGTTAAGCCTGCACCACCTGGTGTAGATAAATTAACAATGATATTATTTCTTAAATCTAGTTTAGCAGTAGTTGCAGTAGTGCTTGCTAAATGATAAATACCAGCAACACCAAATGAACCAAAACCATTTAAACTGCTTGCATTAAGATAAACAGTATTATTATAAACGTTATAAGAGGTAGTGGCAGTTGAAGAAGTAATAGATATACCTCTGATAGCTTCTTTAGAAGCTGTTGAATCTGCTGTTAATCCACCAATAATATTGTTATAAAAATTAACAGTAGTACCACCAGAGAATAAAGCACCGTTAACAACAGCTGCACTATTATATGCAACACCAGTTGTTTGACCAAGGCTCACTTTTCTAGGTACAGTTAAATCAGTAATTTTGTTTTGATAAATATTGATAGTTGTTCCACTGCTAACTACCAAACCAGAAGCTACAGGTGCTGTAGTTCCAGTTGCAATAATATTTTTAATAGTATTACCAAAGATATTGGCAAGTGTTGGACCCGCAACATAAATACCAGTAGGTGCACCACTCACGTTTGTGCTGGTAACACCATTAATTGTATTGTTAGATACATCAACAGTTCCACTTGTTAAATAAATCCCATAAGTAGTGATACCACCATTCGTTAAATTACTTATACTATTATTATTAACAACAGTATAAGTTGCTGAACTACTCATATAAACACCATAAATAGTGCCGTTACCAACCATTGTAATATTATTCAAATTATTGTTGGCAACACTATCCGATGTTCCACTTGATACTTTATAAAGACCATAGAAAGTTCCTGGCCCACCATTTGAAAAATTAGTAATAGTGTTATTATTAATAATTCTACCACCACTTGGAGGTGTGCCAGAACAATACATACCATAGAATGTTCCTGAACCAGTACCTAAAGACTTAACTCTATTATAAGTGTTATTAGAGATACTTGAAAACCCAACAAAGTTATAAATACCATAAACACTACCAGTATGAGTGCTAGGGAAGTTAATAGAATCTAATATGTTTCCAGTAAAAACACCCTGTGTACCACTACTCATATAATATAAATAAGTAGTACCACTAGTTCTTAGATTAAAATTAAGGTTATACATGTAGTTATTAGTCCAGTTTACTGTTGTACCACCACCACAATACATACCATAGAATGTACCAGAAGTTGAACCTACGCCAGTTAGATTTCTAACAGTATCTTGATTAAATGTAATAGTGTTAGAACCTGAACTAGAAACGTTGTAAATACCATAGAAAGAACCAGTTCCAGTTCCACTATATGTAATATCAGATATAGTATTTTTACTTACTGTAGAAGCAGAACCAGCAGCAGCCATACCAAAATATATAGAGTAATATGTCAAGGCTACTGTACCATTATAAGTTGTTACACCAGTTCTTGTTTTACTTGCATAACCAACAGTATTACCTGTAACAGTAAACCCACCAGAATTATTTGCTGTATTATTAACATAAATACCATAAGAAGCAGTTGTTCCTGTTTGTGTTTTTGTAGCTGTTTGATATACTCTATTGTTTGTAACAGTCCAAGCATCGTTACCTGTTGCTACATAAATGGCAGAGAAAGCTCCACCTGGCAAAAAGCAGTCGAATATATTGTTGTTAGTAACAGTATTACCGCTATTTTGTATTGTTTGGTTTGTTGTGCTACCAAATGACGATATACCATTTGATACAGTTGTACCACTTGTAGTGATATCACAGTTAGAAATAGTGTTACCATCATTACCAGTAGTTGTACCCGTTGCAAAAATAATAGCACCACTTAAAGTTGCAAATGATGTTGCAGTTGCACGAGCTTTAATGGTTGCATTGGTAATAGTATTATTATTTGCATCATTAATAAACCAAATAGCAGATGTGTTTGCCGTTGCTGCAGTTGAAGCATTATCAATGGTTAAAGAGTTAGTACCATCGTTTAAGCCATTGATAGTAACATTATCTGCACCATTTAATTTAATCAATGAACCACCAGCTACAGTACCTGTAACAGATGCTGCACCACTTGGGGTAATTGTTAAACTGGTCCAAGTTCCAGTACTTTGGTTTAAAACCGCACTCGCTGTTTCAGCAGTAGTACCAGAAATGGTAATACTAATAGTGTTACCAGCTTGGCTAGATAAGTTGATGTTATCAAAAGCAGCTTTCAATGTGGTATAAGGGCTACCAGCATTTGTTGCTACATCTGCACCAGTTACTACTACTGATTGTGCATTAGCTTTTTGCAAGCTAATTACAGAAAATGCCATAGCCATTAAAAACGCCATAGCAAACTTTCCTACCCTTAGGGTGGAGTACATTTTGTTCATACCTGTTTGTTTTTTATTATTAAAATTGATTTCACTAATTAAGGTACCAAGCATAGGGGTTTGCTTAGTTATTGAGGGAGAATTACAAAAATAATTTTCGTAAGTACTTTTTAGTTGATTTAAATTCATAATCACCATTTTTAAAGTTTGTTCTCAAGTAGATTATCCACTTTCGATTAAATTTATTACTGAAAAGAGGTGAATTTTTATTCACAAACAATGCTAATAAACTCAATAGAAATGAGCTTTTCAGCAATATTTGCAATCAATAAATCAACGTTTGTTCAGATGTTCAACCGATTTTGCAGGAAGTGTTCAGGGGCAATAATACAAAATAATGTTAATATTTAAAAAAATAATTTAACATTTTGTTAAGATGTGGATAACTAGCAAGTCATAAACAATATTTCTTTTAAAAACTATAAAGCCCTTCACGGTGTGTGAAGGGCTTTATAGTTTAAGTATTCCTTAATCCTGAGGATTACTCTCAAAATTTAGAATCTACTTATTCAACGATTAATTTTTTAGTACTTCTGCTACCATCATTGGTAATAACACTTACCAAATAGAAGCCTTTACTTAAAGTATTAATGTCTACTTGATTTGTTCCTATACTTAGTGATTGTGTCTTAACTTGTTTACCATACATATCTGTTAAGATAACTTTCCCTCCTGCTTCAACGAAGTCGATATTGAATGACACTCTGCCTTTAGCTGGATTTGGATACAATGTAAAGTCTAACAGCGGTTTAGTTGCATCACTATTGATATCAACTCCTCTTGACGCACAAGTTACACCTGAACCAACCATCACTCGCTTATTTGAACAACCAGCTGAATTAGTAACAGTATAAACAATATTTCCTGTTCCTACACCAATAATTCTTACAGTACCCCACCAATTATTGGCTGATACTAAACTGTCTGCTATGGTTGCAACTCCAGTATTTGTGAAAGTCCAATGCCCCCCAGTTGGATTACCTACTACTGTGAACTTCTTACCTACACAGTATTGACCTGATACTCCTGTACCTGCTATTGGATTACCTGAATTTGATCCATAAGCCATTAAAGGTACTGCTGGTATAGCATTCACAGTAATAACTCTTTCCTTGTAACTTGAACATCCGCTATCATTAGAAATAGTATATCTAATCGTTGGCGTGCCTGCATTACTGCCGGATAACAAACCTGTATTGCTAATAGCTGCCCAACTACTACCTGATGATATTGCCCAAGTACTTGTTGAACCAATTGGTGCTGTTGTTGATGTCAACTGTAATGTCGAACCAGCACATACAGATGAAACACCTCCTTGTGCAGTAATTGCTGCTGGAGTAGTTGCTGGTGCTACTTTCAACTGGAAGCTAGCCGTTGATGCACAACCTGATGATAATAATGTATAAGAAATATTTGTAGCTCCACGACTCACTGGTAGAATATACGCATATTTCTCACTAGTGTTAGTAGCAATTGGCGTAATTGATGCTACGCTGCTATTACTACTACCCCAAACACCACCTGTTGTATAATCTCTTACAAACAAAGTATCTGCAAAACTACAAAGTGATGCTGCTGTAATAGTAGAACCATTAGCTCTATAGATCGCTCCTACTGCTGGACTTGGTGTAACACTTAATGTTAATGTGTTACTTGTTGCTACTGCTGGTAATGCACAAGGATTACTTGAAGTAACTGTACATACTATCACATCGCCTGTAACTAATGTATTAGATGCGAAAGCTAACGTACTAGAATTAGTTCCAACTACAGTACCATTACGCTTCCATTGATACACTGGTGTACTGCCTGGATTACTAGCAACTGCTGTAAACACTGTATTGCTACCACTACAAATTGTTGTTGAAGTTGTAGAAATACTAATTGTTGATGCTGAACCATCAAAGACTGTTAAAGTACCAAATGATGAGTAAAGCTGTGAACAAGTTGCATTCTGTACCAATGCTCTTACATATGTTGTTGCACTAATAGCTCCTACTGATGAACCAGGTAATGAAGCACTCGTGCTTGATATATCTACTACTCCTGTTGTAAATGATGAATCAGTAGACTTTTGCCATTTAACAACACTACCTTGATAGCCCGTTAATACTACATTATTTGATGGTGCTGTTCCACCACCTGTTACACATACTGTTTGGCTAGATGCAGAACCTCCTACTGTAACAACTGGGGTTAATACACCATTTGAAGAGTATACTGATGAACAAACTCCACTTTGTACCAATGCTCTAACATAAGTAACAGCTGATATCGTGCCTACCTCAGCTGCCGTTAATGTTGTTGTCGTATTAATAATATTCGTAACGCCAGTTGAAAAACTTGCATCCGTTGACTTCTCCCATCTTACGACACTACCTAAACTGCCTACCAAACTAATATTATTAGATGGTTGGAATCCTAAACATACGATTAAACTTGATGGTGTGCCACCAACTGTGCCAGAATTAACTGTTACCGCTCCTGTTGTTACTGCACTTGTTGTAGAACAAGTATTAGCATCAGTTGCAGTTACACTATATGTAACGTTGGTACTAGTAGAACCATTATTAATTGGTGTAACACTACCTGTAGCTGTACTCAATACAGTTGACGAACCATTACTCCAACTCCAACTTAATGAAGATGTGTAATTCGTGCCTACAATACCACCAAACACAACATTCAAGCGATTTGTGCTTAAACTAGCAGCATTAGTTGATGCAGTAGCCGTATAAGCAACTGTGTTACCCGTTGTAGCTGTGTAGTATGTAATTGAATTATTTGTTAAATCAGCACCACTATGGACTACTTGAACAATAATATTTGAAGTACCATTCCAAACAAATGGTGTTGCGAACGTAATTGTGTTCAAGCCTACAGCGTGTGTGTAGGTTTGTGAGGGATATACAGTAGTAAATCCTGTTGTAGTATCTGCAAATGCTGTTAATGTTGATAAAGAAGTATTACCAATTTTCACCGTATAATTAGCATTTGTAGCACCATCTCCCAAAGTTGTAATATTAAATGCCATTGATGTAATATTACCAGCAGCCAAACCAGCAGCTGTTAATTCAGCGGCTGTATACACCGTTTGCATACGGTAAGATGGCCACCTGTTACAAAATGCAGTAGGTTGTGTAGTTGCTCCTGTCAGTGTAGTTGCAGTACCAATAGTTGCAGTACCTGTTGTTGATGGGAAACTTGCAGCAGTTAAGGTAACATTACCACCAGAGCAAACAGCTGTTGGTGATGCTGTTGCTGTTGTAATAACAGGGTTTGCATTTACAGTAAATATTGCTGTTTTAACATTAGTACAACCAGAAGCACTACTAGCAGATAATGTAATAGTCTCTGATCCTGTTGCAGAGCCACGTTTGTAATAAATTGTTGTTGGATTACCTGTACCATTATATACTACTGTTCCAGCTGCATCCGTATATAAATTAGTAGTTGGACTCCAAGCATAAACATTGTAATTGCTTAAAGTTGAACTTACACTTAATGCTGTAACTCTATTAACGCAAGTACTTGCAGTTGGCGTGCTTACAGATAATGCAGGTGGTGTTCCAACTGCTACAATTATCTGCGTGCGACCACTTTCACAACCATTCTTGCTAACACTTGCCCACAATGTATCATTGCCTGATGCATTTGTTGGATAAGTAGCATATACATAGCTTAAACTACTACTACTACTTAATGCTGTACCGCCTGTCGCTTTGGTGTACCAATTAATAGTAGCTCCGGTTTCTGATGTTGTTATAGCATAAGTTGGGGTACCACATTGGCTACTAGTTGTTGCATTTGTTGGTGCAGCAGCTATATAATTTACAGTTACAGTATTTGTATTACCAGTGCTTACACAAGTTGTAGCGGCATTTGTAACTGTAACACTATAACCTGCTGTTATAGGTGCACTTGTTGTGTTTGTTGGAATATGTGTAGTAGAAGCTCCATTTGTTATTGAGACACCACTATGAGTTGTAGTCCAAGCCCAAGTGTATGATGAACTAATATTTGCAGTGTCAGTTACATTCCAGTTATAGAAATAGAACCTAGATCCTCCAATAATGTTATTACCATCTATTGTATTACCAGTAATGCTAAATCCACTAGCATTGGTGTAAGGATAGTTGTAAGTTAATTGACCGCGATTAATTGCTAATGATGAATAATATAATTGCCATGCAGTTGAGCCTGCTGGTATATTAAAATTAACAGCTAATGTTTTGGCAACTGTAGTGCTAATATCTCCAGCAACAATTGTAAAGCTCCTACTGTCAATTACAGTACTACTAGAATTTAATAATTGAATAGTTAATGTGCCTGCAGTTGATGGATAAACATCAACAGTATTAATTCTTGAAGCGTTTGGAGAATTAAAATACATACCATAACCACTTAAAGAACCAAAACCTGTTTCACTTATTTCTCCAAGATTAGATGTAATTGCACCAAATGATGTACCATTTAAATTAACTGCTGAACCACTACAAACTGTTGTAGGGGTTGCAGTTAAAGTTGTTATAGTTGGGTTAGGATTAACATTCATTGTTACTGAAGTAGTATTAATACAAGCTCCAGCACCAGAATTACTTACACTAAGTGTAATAACTTCTGCACTGTTTGAAGAACTACGTTTATAGTAAACAGTAGTCGGGTTACCAGTTCCAGTATATGCAACTGTTGCAGCTGCATCTGTATATAAATTGGTTATTGGTGTCCAGCTAAAGTTGCTGTAATTACCAACTGTTCCTCCTGTTACACTTAATGTTTCAATTCTATTTAAGCAGGTAGTAACAGTACCAGTTTTAGTTAATGCTATTGAAGCAGGACTAGATACAGTTACTGTAATAGCAGTTCTTGCACCCTCACAACCACCAGATGTAACGCTAACATATAAAGTATTTACACCTACTGTGTATCCAGTATAAACATAACTTAAACTACTACCACTGCTAATTGATGAACCGCCACTTGCTGATGTGTACCAGTTAATAGTTGGTGAACTAATACTAGTAGAAACAGTATAAGTTGGAAGACCGCATTGATTAGCCACAGTTCCATTATCTGTAGGTGCTGGTGGTATCGGATTAACTGTTATTGTTGCAACTGAAGTCTTAGTTGTAGAGCAACTTGGTGCACTAGCAAGAGTAGCAGTAACACTATAAGTAACATTAACAGGCGATGAAGTAACATTCGTTGGGTTGATCATACCTGTGTTAGCACTTAGTACGTTGCTTGTACCATTACTCCAAGTCCAATTATATCCATTACCATTATTATTTAGGACTTGAGCACCAAATGTAAACTTAGGACGACTAGTGCCAGTTGAAGTACCAGTTGTTTGTGCTAACATTTGTGCAGGAGTTTGATTATCTACTTGTTTATAGACACTACAAGTAAATCCAGGATTATCAACATTCATTGAAGATGCTGTAGCAGTTGAAGCAGAAGGAACTCGGCTCCAAGAAATAGATACAACAATGTTTGATGTGCCATCCCAATTGAAATTAGCATTTGAACCACTACCTGTGCCAAATGTCAAAGTGTTTGGATTACTAGCATCCGGCGTAAATCCATTGTCAGTTCCTTCTGTTCCAAAGTAAACTTGCGTCAAATTAGCATTAGGAATAAAGGTTGTTGTAGCAGCAGCTTGTGCCGTTAAACCTAAATGAACATAAAATCCTTGGTATTGTTGACCAGATGTAGTTGTTTCAAAAGTTAGAGAGGTTAAATTACCAGCTGAAATACCAGCAGCTATTAATTCTGATGCCTTAATAATATATTGTGTTTTAGTTCCACCCCAAAATCCTGGGAAAAAACTTGCAGCTGTACTGGTAGATGCTACAGCACCTGCACCAATAGTTGCTGTACCTGTTGTAACATTATTTGAACCTGCATATAAACTTACAGCATTACCACTACAAATAGTCGTAGGTGTGATTAGAGTAGAATCTATTGTAGGATTAGCAGCTACATTAAACATTGCTATTGTATTGTTAGAACAAGTTGTTCCACTGTTAAAATAACTAGCAGCCAATCTAATGGTGTCTGCAGCACTCGCACTGCTACGTTTGTAATATAAAGTTGTTGGATTGCCAGTGCCGTTATAAGCCACAGTTGCAACAGCATCTGTATATAAATTAGTAGTTGGTGTCCAATTATAAGTAGTGTAAGTTCCAGCACCACTATTTACACTGATAGCATTAATGCTACCAGCACAAACATTTGTTAAACTTGCTGGGGTAATGCTCAATGCAACTGGTGTGTTAACAATTACATTTAATTGAGTTCTGCCACTTTCACAACCAGTAATAGGGTCTGTTACACTAACCCAAAGGCTATTAGTGGCACCTCCACCAGTAAAGCTATTTTGAACATAAAAACTAGAACCTGTATTGCTACTTGTGGTAGTAACCAAATTTCCAGCACTTGCGGCATCATACCATTTATAAGTAACTGTTCCAGAAATTCCAGTACTAACACTAAATGTAGGTGTACCACATTGTGATGCTGCACTTGTATTAGCAGGACTAGTTGGTGTTGGATTTACTGTAATAGCTGTACCATTTAAAGAACCATAACAACCTGTTGCACTATTTGTTGCTGTAGCAGTATACGTTACACTTGTTACGGTAGAACCAGCATTTGTAGCTATATGGGTAGTGCTTGCACCACTTACGACACTTGTACCTAAAACTCCAGTTGTACTCCAAGTCCAATTGTAAGATGAAGTTACATCAACAACAGCTTGTCCTCCGAATTTCATATTAGGTCTTTGACTGTAGCTAAAAGTAATACTTGGGGCTGCACTACAAACTGTTGTTAAATCAGCTCTGTAAACTAACGTTGATTGATAGCTAGTGGTTGATTGATTAAACACGGCATTAGTAGTAAATCCTGTGTTAGCAAAACAAGTTTGAATAATAATATTACTTGTCCCATCCCAATTAAATGGTGTAGAAAAAGTAATGGTATTGGCAGCATAGCCTGCAGTGCTAGATGGTGAATAAGAGGCAACAGCATAAACTGTTGTAAAGTCTAACGTTTCAAAACTAGTTAATGAATTTAAACTAGTTGCTTTAATAGCTACATTGAATCCGCTTAAAGCAGTAGTTACAGGTGTAACAACATCAAATGCAACTGAAGTAATATTTCCAGCTCTTAAACCAGCAGCAGTTAAATCTGTAGCAGTAATTAACATTTGGTTTTTAGCACCTTGATAATAGTTACCAAATGGTGCAGGATAGCCTGTGCTAGTGGTTGATGATGTAGCATTATTTACTACTCCAGTACCAACAGTTGCAGTGCCTATACCCACACCTAACGCTGTTCCACTTAAATTAACCGTAGCACCATTACAAACTGTAGCAGGTGTGGCTACAGCTGTACTTACAACAGGGTTTGCACCAACATTAAATGTTGCCACAGAAGTAGCTGTACAAGCACCTACAACAGCTGTTAATGTAATGGCTTCACTTGCAACAACATTACTGCGTTTGTAGTAAACTGTTGTTAGATTTCCTGTACCATTATATGCAACAGTTGCAGCTGCATCAGTATATAAATTAGTATTTGGTGTCCATACATAACTTGTGAAACTTGCATTACCAGTTGTAATATCTAAAGTTTCTATTTTATTCACACAAGTTTGAACGGCACCAGTTTTATTAACTACTAAGGTTGGAGGATTAGTAACAGTTACATCACACTGTGTTCTACCACTTTCACAACCACCGGTTGCTGTTACAGAAACATACAAGCTATTAACACCACCTACATAGCTGTTGAATATATAAGAACTAGAACCGGTACTCCTTGTAGTTGTTGTAACTAGATTACCACTATTAGCTGCATCATACCATTTGTAAGTAACGTTACCACTTAACCCTGTTGATACAGAGAAAGTAGGTGTACCACATTGATTGGCGTTTGATGTGTTAGTAGGAGAAACTGCTAATGAATTAACAGTAACAGCACTTGCAGCCAAACTGCTTGAGCAGAAAGGTGCACTTGCACTTGTACCAGTTACTGTATAAATAACAGTTGTTGCAGTTGAACCTGCAGGTATATTTGTTGGATTAACAATACCAGTAGAAGCACTTGGCCCACCATTGTTCCAGCTCCAGTTTAATGTACCTGCACCTGTTGTTTGAACTTGACCTCCTAATACTATCTTAGGTCTTAGAGTACCAACAGTACCAGTAGTAAGAGCCTGATTGGCTGATACTGTTACATTATCTGTTGCTGCTTTAGTGAAACAATTAAATGAAGGGCTTGGAGTATCATATTTTACCTCAGCAGCAGTTCCTCCACCATTATTATTACTCCAGCTAATTTCTACTATTACGTTATCTGTGCCATTCCAAGATACAGTTGAAGAAGAACCTGAGCCTGTACCAAACGAATAAGTATTAATACCCACCGTTGGCGTAACAGTGCCGGCAATACCAGCGTAGTAAACTTGTGTTAAGCCAGTTGCAAAAGTTGTAGTTAATGCTGATGCTGAAGTTGTACCAACTTGAATCATAAAGCCTGTGTATGCTGTGCCAGCTGAAGCCACATCAAAACCAACAGAACTAAGATTACCAGCAGAAATACCAGCACCGGATAATTCAGATGCCTTTATCATATATTGAACCTTTAAACCGCCAAAATAATGTGAATAAGGACTGGCATAGTTAACACTAGAAGTACCACTACTCGCAGAAGTTGAAGCTCCAGCTCCAACTGGTGCAGTACCAGAACCTATAACATTTGTCAATCCTGTTAATGTAACATTTCCACCACTACAAACTGAAGCAGGCAATGCTGTAGCACTTGCGATTGTTGGATTTGCATTCACTGTAAATATTGCAGAAGCAGTATTAGTACAGCCTTCATTTCCAGAACCACTTGTAGAGTTAACAGCTGTCAAAGTAATCGTTTCACTAGCTGTTGCTGAACTACGTTTGTAATAAATAGTTGTTGGATTTCCTGTGCCATTGTATGCAACTGTTGCTGCTGCATTTGTATATAAATTGGTTGTTGGTGACCAAGTATAAGAATCATAATCACTTAAAGTTGATGTAACAGATAAAGTTTCAACCCTACCAACACAGCTTGCAACAGTTGATTGAGATAAAGATAATGTTGCAGGAATATTTGCGAAAACATCAAATTGAGTTCTTGTTGCACTTACACAACCTGAAGTGTTAGTTACTGCAACATAAACAGTATTGATGATTCCTTGAACTGGGGCAAGCATTTTATAAATACCAGTAGTATTACTATCAAGCTTAGTGCCACCAGTTGGAACACTATAGAAGCTATAATAAGAACCAACAACTGCACCAGTTGCAGTATAAGTAATAACACCGCATTGGGCTGTTGGAGTATTATCACTGTTTGGTGCTGCAGGTAATGCAATTCCTGTAATTTGAACAGATGGAGATGCTGGACTTGTAGATGCACTTGTTGTACAACCGCTTGCAGTTAAATTAACAGTATAAGTATTAGCTCCTAGTGCAGGTGTAACACTTGGAGTTGCCGATGTACTTGTAAAACTATTTCCATCGCTCCAACTATAACCTGCGATTGTTGCAGCCACTATACCTCCAAAAATAAACTTAGGTCTGCTTGTGCTTAATACCGGAGTATTTCCTCCACTTGGTGTACCTGTTGTTCCACATACGGTGGCTGGAGTTTGACTATCAACCTGCCACCCATAACTGCTATTGAAGCCAACTGCATCAGTTTGAACTGTACAAGAGGTAGAAGTTGTTAAAGCTGTACTCCAGCAAATTGAAACTATAACATCATTTGTGCCGTTCCAATTAAATGGTGAAGTGAATGTAATTGTATTATCAGAACCAATGGTTGGTGTAAATGATGTACCAGGAGCATAAACATCACTAGTGCTAATAAAGCTATTAGACATCACACCGTTTGTACCTGAGGCATGTGCCATACTGATGGCAAAACCAGGATATGCTTGTCCGCCTGATGTAGGTCTAAATGTTAAAGATGTTATATTGCCAGCAAACAAACCTGCTGCATTCAATTCAGATTTTCTTACTAGGTATTGCACCTTAGCACCACCCCAGCTACCTGGGAAAATAGTAGTTCCAAGAGAACTAGAGGTTGAAGCACCAGTTCCCACAGTTCCTAAACCAGCTTTTTTCAAAGTGGCACTCAAAGTAGTAGAACCACCTGTACAAACTGAAGTTGAAGCAGCATTAGCACTAGTTGTAGCTCCATTTAATGGTAAGTAAATGAAGCTTGTACCGTTTGTAGTGGCAGTTAAACCAATATTGTTGGTGCTAGTAACACTCCAAGTTACAGTTGTACCTGCTGTTCCAGAAGGAATATCGTAACTCCAAGTATTACCACTTGTATTTGTCATTGCAACGGGGCCTGTAGCACTACCATTGTTATAGGTAATAGTAACACCAGTTATAGTTGTTCCAGTTGGGGTAGTTGCATCAACAGTGACTGTTCTTGACGAACCCGTAGTACAAACATTTGCAGGAGTTGATAAATTGCTATTTGATGGAGCTGGCGACTGTCCACTAAATTCATCAGCACCAATATCTGGTGTAGATGTGTTTCTAGTATCCCCATCATAATCTTGTGTAATAGCTATTGGGCTAGATACAACAGTTCCTCCACTTTCTACCAATGTCGTAATACCACTTACAAGATGTAAATAAGTTGTAGCAGAACCAGTTAAACTTTGGAAGAAATTTCCAGCAGTTTCATAAGGTGTTGCACTTCCTTCTTGCCAAGTAACCTCACCGCCAATTGAAGATGCTTCCCTTGGAGCTACAGCAATTGCACTTATTGTAGCACCTTGAAAACTTGCAAGCGTTTGATAGCTATTGGTTGCATCAGAATATATTAGTTTGCTAGCACTAGGAGTACCAGCATATAACAAATTTTTATTTGAGATAGTAGCATAATTGTTCAATGCTACACCACTTCTTCTCAAAGCAACTGTTAAACCTGTACCTACAGGAACGATTCTATTGATAATAATATTATTTCTTAAATCCAATACAGCAGTTGTAGCAGTTACACTAGCTGTATGAAATATACCACTACCGCCAAAATTAGCTCCAGTTGAAGTACCGTTTAAAAATATAGTATTGAAATGGATGTAATTAGTTGAAGTGCTACTTGAAGTAATACTAACACCTCTTATACCATCAGGGTTCGCACTAGTTGTTGCTGCTAAATTGCCTATGTAATTATTATATACATAAGCAGCAGTTGCAACAGAACTAATTCTAATACCATTTACTACACCAGTTGTTCCAGTAGAATTTGACACAATACCATATATTTTATTTTTAAATACATAAGGAGTTGTACCACCACTAACTAAAATACCATCTGTTGTAGGACTAGCAGAACTTGTTGCTGCACCAACTGTAATATTTTTTACTATGTTGTTGTAAATACTATCATTAGTACCAACACCAACTACAATACCAGAAACAACAGGCGAACCTGTTACTACTCCATTAAAGTTTAACGCACTAAAGGTATTATTATAGATATTGTAAGGTCCACTACCTGAAGTACCTGCATTAATTCCAATCATAGAAGTTGGAGATGTAGTACTAGAAGTTAAAGAAATTGTATTTAAAGAGATACTTCCATATAAAGGCAAACCATTGCCAGGACCACTAGACGGCACAAAATATCCTGCCCCAGCACTTGTATTATTTGGGTTTAATCCAATAAGAGTTGTTGCAGCATTACTTATTATAATGCTATTACCGGCAACTTTAGATCCCGATGAGTAACCCCAAGCTATGCCCGTAGTTGCACCAGTATTTGTACCAGAAATATTAATTGTATTGTTACAAATGCTCTTAACACCTGAAGTGCTCGGTCCACCTAACTCGCTAATACCAGTTGCACTTGTAGAGCCAGCAAGGCTACTAAAGGTGATAGTGTTACTAGAAACAGTATCTGCAACATTACTAGGACTACCAGTTTGTGTTGTAAAACTTATAGCACCAGTTGCAGCAACACGATCTATAATTGCTGAATTACTTTTAATGTTGTATAAAACTGTCACCGTTGCTTCTGGTTTAACACAAATCAAAGTACCTGTAGAACGAATTGTAGAACCTGTAGTGTTGATAGTATTTCCAACAACATTTGCAGTTGCGTGAGTTGCACTTACGTCTACACAAGTGATTGTACTAGTATATGTGTTTGTACCTGCCCCAGCTACAGATTCTTTGATAGTAATAGTATTTCCATTACCCACACTTCCAATATTTAATGTTGTTGTTGCTGTAGTTGATTGAATTCCTATTTGAGTTCCAGATAAAGTAGAAGTAAACGTTGCTGAAGCAGTGCTTGAACGATTTATTAATATAGAGTTACTCAAAATTGACATTGTGGGCGTTCCAGTTGTTCCATTTGGCGTGGTAATACCTGTGAATGCAGATGAATTTGTAGTGGTCGCAGTTACATTTGCAGTTTGGTTTACTGTAATATTGTTTGAACTAACACTAGAAGATGCAGCAGCATAGGCAGCTTTAATACCAATCATTAAACCACTTTGAGCAATGTTTGCTGAATTTTGATTAATAGTAACCGTATTATTATCACCAGTAATTGTTCCAGTGCTAATACCATATCCAAAATCAATACCAGTTAAAGTACCTGAAGTATTAGTCGATGATGTCAAATTTACTGTATTGTTACTGATATTATTTGTGTAGGTAACTCCAGCAGGTGTAGTACCAGCAGAAAGAACGATACCATTGGTAGCAGTTGCTGCCAAAGAAATTGTACCACTAGTTACAGAATTGTATCGAATAGTAGAACCAACAACATTGCGAACAATAATACCACCATGAACTGTAGTTGACATATTCGTGTAGGAAGTTGTAATTGCAGCATTACCTACATAATTAATAGTGTTTCCAGCACTCGATTGACCAATTATCCAACCAGTTTCACTGAAAGTAGCTGTTGATACTGGACTTACAACAGAAATACCAAATGCAACCGATGATATGGTATTACCAATAACTTTATTATTCGAATTTTCTCCCCCAGCAACAGATGCTTGTGCAGTCACTGTAGATGCATTTGCAGAACTAAAAGTAGAGGTAGAGAATATACCAAAGGATTGTGTGTAAGTTGCACTAAGTGAAATAGTGTTGTTACTTATAGTATTGTTCTTAGCACCATTAATTGTAGTTGCAGCGTAAATAGCAATACCAAACTCAGTCATTGTATTTGATGCAGGAGTTATTACAGTATTACTGCTATTCTCTTGCATTTGAAAACCTGTAATGGTAATGTAGTCACCACCAACTATTTTAAAAATAGCATCATTCACAAAATTAGCAGTTTGCAAACCAGCAGTAATAATACTACCACTACCTGCACCAGTAATTGTAAGTGTATTTGAAATTGACCCAGTTGCTGTAATAGAATAACCACTGGTAGGAGCTGTTTGAGGAAAACCAGACTGTAAAGTGATTGTTGTAGGTTGTGTTAAAGTACCCACACCATTAACAGCAGTAATTGCAGCTGCTAAAGTTGCATAAGGACTGCCACCTGCTCCATCACCAGTTACCACTACTTGTGCATTAGCAGATTGAAGACTAGAGAAAGCAAGTACCATCGATAAGATGAATGCTGATACAATTTTTCCTACCCCATTTTTTTGTGTAGTTGTTTTCATATTTGTTTGTTTATTATTGTGTGTGTTGGTTTCAAAATATTTCTTCTCGAACAATTGAGAAAATGAATTAAACTGTTTACGCTTGGAATGCTCGTAAAATTGTAGAAGTTGATCTAGCAACATATTTTTTTATTTTTTCTAAAGCAGTTCCCTACTCTCGATTGTAATTTAAAAATTTAGATAAAAATGACCAAAAGGCTTAATATAATTAAGCTTTTCAGCCGTTTTGTATTTCTAAAAAAATTGGGTTTTAAACTGCGTAATCGTTGTTTGAGGAGAATTTTCAGAAGCAATACTAATGCTTATTAGTTAATATTTTCCTAACATCTATCTACTTTTTTTTAAGTGGTGTCTAAATTTAGCGATTTTCAAAATAAAGGCTTTTTTTTTAGAAATAATCTAATAAAATATTTTAATCGATTTACTAACTTCCGAAAAAAAATATTTTTAAATTGATATTCCTCCACAATGCAATCGATTTCTATTTACCAGTTTTGCTATAAAATGACAAAAATTTTAATTTTGCATAAAACAACAAAAAGTTAAATCTGTTAGATTTTATAAAATAGGAAACTAATTTATTAAAAATCAATCATTATGCTAATTGAACGCGTAAAAAAAGTATAAAAATTGGGAATATAGTAATTTATACGTACTATGTAAGTGTACAGATTCTGTTCAAAGCACAATATATAATTGGCTTCCCCCCTTTAAAAGTAAGAATCAACAAAATTTATGTTCTAGTTCAATCTAATCTTTTTGAACAATTCTATCTTTCGAGTACAGAAATGAAATTCGTTTCGAGTACAATAACTAATATGAAAAAATAATTTTTCAACAATTTTACACTTGATTTCAAATATTCTTAAAAAAAACTAATTTAATTTTTGGTAGTAATTCTACAACCCCTACTTTTGCCGTCCGAAAAAAAATATTGGGATAATGCCTACAATACAACAGTTAGTAAGAAAAGGACGTGAAATCATACGTGCAAAAAGTAAATCAAGAGCTTTAGATGCTTGTCCTCAACGCCGTGGCGTTTGTACAAGGGTTTATACAACTACTCCAAAAAAACCAAACTCAGCTTTACGTAAAGTAGCTAAAGTAAGGTTGACAAACAAAATTGAAGTTATTGCTTACATTCCAGGTGAAGGTCATAATTTACAAGAGCACTCAATCGTATTAATACGTGGTGGTCGTGTAAAGGATTTACCAGGTGTACGTTACCATATTGTTCGTGGTAGTCTTGACACTGCGGGTGTTAAGGATCGTAAACAAAGCCGTAGCAAATACGGAACAAAGAAAGAAAAACCAAAAAAATAACATTCAATACAACAGGTTGAGTAAAGTTTTAATACTTGAAGAAATTCAGCCCTAAATTTAAAAATTAAAATCGATGCGTAAATCACAACCAAAGAAAATTCCTTTAGCACCAGATAGTAAATACAATGATAAATTGGTTACTCGTTTTGTTAACAATTTAATGTGGCAAGGTAAAAAAAGTACTGCTATCACAATATTTTATGATGCTATTGATAAAGTATCTAAAATAACGAATGAAGATGGATACGAAATCTGGAAAAAAGCATTAAGCAACGTAACTCCTGCTGTTGAAGTTAAAAGCCGTAGAATTGGTGGTGCAAACTTCCAAATTCCTTCAGAAGTTCGTGCTGATAGAAAAATTTCTTTAAGCATTAAATGGTTGATTCGCTACAGTCGTGATAGAAATGGTAAAACAATGGCTGATAAATTAGCTAATGAAATCATCGCTGCTAGCAAAGGTGAAGGTGCTGCTTTCAAAAAGAAAGAAGATACACACAGAATGGCAGAAGCTAACAAAGCTTTCTCTCACTTCAAAATCTAATTGATAAACTCAATATATATTTGTCCCTCTGCAAAAATTGCAGAGGGATTTTTTTATACATAATTTGAAACTAAATTTAAAATCTTAAACTACAAATTTTGAATCTTAACCATCTTGCAACCCTTATTAATAATGCATTACAAGAAGATATTGGCTCAGGAGATTACTCAACTTTATGTTGTATAGAAGCAACTAAAAAAGGTAAAGCAGTTTTAAAAATAAAGCAGGATTGTGTATTAGCAGGAGTTGACATTGCAATGCAAATATTCAATCAGGTTGAACCAACAAATATTTTTCATCAGTATAAAAATGATGGTGATAAAGTTGTGTTTGGTGAAATCGCTTTTGAAGTAGAAGCAAGCATTCATACCATTTTAAAATGCGAAAGATTGGTGTTAAATACAATGCAAAGAATGAGTGGTATAGCAACACTAACCAATACTTTCACAGATAAAATAAAAAACTATAAAACTAAGTTGTTAGACACAAGAAAGACTACTCCCAATTTTAGGCTCTTAGAAAAAGAAGCTGTTCGAATTGGTGGTGGCACAAATCATAGATTTGGATTATACGATATGATAATGCTTAAAGACAATCATATTGATTATTGTGGTGGCATTGAAAAGGCCATAAACAAAGCATTTCAGTATGTTCAAGATAATAAATTAAATATAAAAATAGAAATTGAAACAAGAACAATTGAGGATGTGAAATTAGTATGTGAAACAGGAAAAGGAAAAGTTGATAGATTAATGCTTGATAACTTCCCTCCTGCTCAAATTAAACAAGCTCTCGATATTATTAATCATCAATTTGAAACAGAGGCAAGTGGTGGAATAACACTTGATAATATTGAAAGCTATGCAGCTACAGGTATTGATTTTATTAGCGTTGGGGCTTTAATACACCAAGCAAAAAGTGTTGACTTAAGTTTGAAAGCTCTCATAAGTTAATTATTAGTAAAATGAAAAAAATAAACAACTTTAATGGTTTAGTTTTTAGCACAGATCCAAATTTTAAAATTGAGGAAGAAGTTGAAAATAACGAAACACTTTTGCCAAATCAACAGAAACTGAGAGTGTGGCTTGAGACCAAACATCGTGGTGGAAAAACAGCTTCAATAATTAGTGGTTTTATTGGCAAAGATGAAGATTTGCAAAGCCTTAGTAAAAGCCTTAAGAATACTTGTGGCACTGGTGGCACAGCAAAAGATGGAGAAATTATTATTCAGGGAGATCACAGAGAAAAAATAATCCAATGGCTACAAAAGAATGGCTACACCAATGCAAAAAAAGCGGGAGGCTAAACCGTTCAACTTGTTTTTAGAATACTTCTCCTAAATTAACAAAAATTCCACTAGAACCATCAATACCAAAGCCATAATCAACAGCAAGGTTTGTTCTAGAATGCTTATTAAACTTGATTCTTACACCAGTTCCAAAACCTGGAATCACTTTTTCAAATTTCTTTGAAGGATATTCTGTATAAGATTGTGCATTAAAAAACAATACCCCACCTAACAACTGGTTTTTGGTGACATTGAATCTAAATTCAGATTCTAAATAAATTAAATCCGGGCTTCTGAATCTGCTTTGTATATAACCTCTGCCAAGATTATTAAATGGATCCCAAGCTGTACTAGGCAAGTCCAAATAAGGTGCTTTACCAGAAGGTGTAAACCAGTTATAACTCCACAATCCTAACACATTTTTTTTGCTGCCGATTTTAAAATATTTTCTAAAATCTACCACAACTCCTGTCCAGTTATCATTACTACCAAGTGCAGTGGTATTAAACCTTACAAAGGCATTGGCATAATACCCTTTTTGTGCATTGATTGGGTTATCTCGTGTGTCAGACAATATATTAATACTAACACCAGACGAAATAGATTCTCTGCTGTAACCATATTTATCAAAATCAGATTGAGCAATATTATCTTGCGAAACTTTCCAATGTTTATCGGCCATTAAACCCAAACCAATATAAAAAATTGGTGTAATTTTTTTATATAAAGTGCCATAAAATCTAAAGAAAGAATAATTAACTAAAACTGCATCTAATTCTTTAGTGTATCCACCCAAGCCATAAGTATTTTGGGGATATTGGTAATATCGAATATCACTAGTAATATTCCAATCATTGTTCTTAGTCCAATAGTCTGATTGAATATAAAATAACAACTGTTTTTTTGCTGTATAAGAAATACCCCCTACAATAGCAGATAAATTTGTTGAATCATTAACACCATTATTAAAAACAACATTACCAGAAACATTTGCAACAAAGCTTGATTGAAGTGTATAGCCCAAGCCAGGCAAAATAGAAAATTGATATTTTTTATGGCTTTTTTGTTCACTCGATAGTGAATCTAATTTCTTTTTAGGATGAAGAATATGATTAATAATTTCAATGGCATCCGTCTCAGCAATACTATCTTTTTTTGATATATGAATAACTGAATCTTTCATCGAATTTTGAGAATAACTTAAACAAAATAGAAGAACTAAAAAAGTAATTAAATATGCCCTTTTGAAAACTAAATACATAAATTCAAAGATGCAGAGAATCTAGCTAAGTTTAATATAAATTCAGCTGCCATAAACGCTACGTAAATGCAATATCCATATTTATTCAAATACCTTGAAAAAAAATCTGACAATCATTAAAAGCTATACTATAAAAATTAAGAAACATATCTTAATAAATTATATCTTCATTTTACCATTTCTCCCCTATATTGCACCACTTTTCGGTCAAAAACCCTATTTTTTCACCAAAACTTGCCTAAAAATGGACTTAAAGCAAATTCACGAATTGATTAAAATTGTCAATAAAAGTAACATCGGAGAAATCAGTATCGAAGACAAAGATGGTAAAGTAACCATCAAACAAAAAGAAGAACAAGTAGTTACAGTAGCTGCTGCACCACAACAAGTTTATAATGTTGCTCCACAAGCTTCAACTGCACCAGTTGCTGCTCAACCTGCTGCTCCAGCTGCACCAGTTGCTGCTGCACCCGCTCCAAGTAATACAATAACAATAAAAAGCCCAATGATTGGTACTTTTTACAGAAAATCTTCTCCAGACAAACCTTCATTTGCAGAAGTTGGTACTGAAGTTGAGCCTGGCAAAGTAGTTTGTATTATTGAAGCAATGAAACTATTCAATGAAATTGAATCAGAAGTAAGTGGTAGAATCGTAAAAGTATTAGTAGAAGATGCTAGTCCTGTAGAATACGATCAACCTTTGTTCTTGGTAGAGCCAAATTAATGAGATAATTTGATGATGTGATAATTTGATAATTATGAAGAAAGAGAATATTGAGAATAATCCAATACTAAAACTTTCTTTTGAGTTCTCACTATTAATTGTCGAATATTGTGAATTATTAGAGTCGAAAAAAAAGTATGTAATTGCTCGCCAACTTTTAAAATCTGGAACTTCTATTGGTGCAAATGCAATGGAAGCACAAAATTCAGAGAGTAAAGCAGATTTTACTCATAAAATGAAAATAGCTGCAAAAGAGGCTGAAGAAACACAATATTGGCTTTTGATTTGTTCCTTATCAAGTAGTTATCCTAACTGCGATTTTTTGCTTCAGAAATTAGAAACAATTGGCAAAATTTTAAGTAGCATTATTTCATCATCAAAAAAAGTATCTATTTAAATAAATGTGTGATAGCCATTTATAGGTATTATCATATTATCAAATTATAACATCATCACATTAAAAGACTATGTTTAAAAAAATATTAATCGCTAACAGAGGTGAAATTGCACTGCGTGTAATTAGAACCTGTAGAGAAATGGGTATCAAAACTGTTGCAGTATATTCTACAGCAGATAAAGATAGCCTGCACGTTCGTTTTGCAGACGAAGCTGTTTGTATTGGTAAGCCTGCAAGTGTAGATAGTTACCTAAATATTCCACACATAATGGCAGCTGCTGAAATCACAAATGCAGATGCTATTCATCCTGGTTATGGCTTCTTAGCAGAGAATGCAAAGTTCTCTCAAATATGTGCCGATCACGGTATTAAATTTATTGGCCCTACACCTGCAATGATTAATGGAATGGGTGATAAAATTACTGCTAAAGAAACAATGATAAAGGCTGGAGTGCCTGTTGTTCCTGGTTCTGGCGGATTATTAGAAAGTGTTGATCAAGCAAAAGACTTAGCCAAAAATGTTGTTGGCTATCCAGTGATTCTTAAGGCAACTGCTGGTGGTGGTGGAAAAGGAATGCGTGTCGTGTGGGAAGAAAGCGAAATAGAAAAAGCATTTAATGCAGCTAAAGCTGAAGCTGCTGCATCGTTTAAAAATGATGGTATTTATATGGAGAAGTTTGTTGAAGAACCTCGACATATAGAAATACAAGTTGCAGGAGATCAGTATGGTCAGGTTTGTCATTTAAGTGAAAGAGATTGTAGTATTCAACGTCGTCATCAAAAGCTAGTAGAAGAATCTCCTTCGCCATTTATGACACCAGAATTACGTAAAGCAATGGGTGATGCAGCTATTAAAGCTGCAAGTGCTATTAACTACGAAAGCGTTGGTACTATTGAGTTTTTGGTGGATAAACATCGCAACTTTTACTTTATGGAAATGAATACTCGTATTCAGGTAGAACATTGCGTTACAGAAGAAGTAATCAACTTTGATTTAATAAAAGAACAAATAAAAATTGCTGCTGGAGAGAAAATATCTGGTGCAAATTATCAACCATCAATGTGTGCTATTGAGTGCAGAATTAATGCAGAAGATCCATACAATGATTTTAGACCAAGCCCGGGAAAAATTACTTATTTAAATACACCTGGTGGTCATGGTGTAAGAGTTGACAGTCACGTTTATGCTGGTTACGTTATTCCTCCTTATTACGACAGTATGATAGGAAAGCTAATAACTGTAGCTAGAACAAGAGATGAGGCTTTAAACACGATGTATAGAGCTTTGAGCGAGTATGTAATTGAAGGTATCAAAACTACAATTCCATTTCATTTACAATTAATGCAGAACGAGGATTTTAGAAAAGGTAATTTTACTACTAAGTTTCTTGAATCATTCACTATGAAATAAAATTATTTTATAGTTGATATAAAACAAAAGAGCCACATTATTGATGTGGCTCTTTTGTTTTATAAATTCTTTAGCTGTAATTACTAGAACTTAGGGCAATTAATTGGTTTGTCTGTATTGGGTTGATGAGAATAAATTAAAGAGATTTCCAATCCACCCTTACCAACTGTTGCTGTTTTTAAGGAAGATGTGTTTACATCATAACTAATACCTAAACGTGTGTTAGAAAACTCTAATCCAACATAAGGAATTATTGCATCCTTAAAACGTATCCAACTACCAACATAAACACTTACAGGATTTGTTGCCAATGGATTTGCATTCAATTGAACAGCACCTCCAAAAAGTGTTTCAGTAGTTCCTCCTTGCGTGCTATGCAAACCACTCAAATGCAAGCCTACATTATCGTTGAATGTAAAATAGTAACCAGCCTGAAATGTTATTCTTGGATTAACAATATACTCTGTTCCTGTAAATTTTTGCTTGGGGCTATTGATATGATACATACTTACACCAGCATAATAATTATTGGTTTCATTACTACTTCCTGTGTACAAAATGCCTGCATTTAAATCAAAATAATTTGATTGCAGAGTAGAGTTATTAAACACTTCATTTGTTGTGCCAGTAAACCCAAGTGTCGTTAATTGATCTTCAAATTTTAGGCTCGTAGTATTAATAAGCATATTAGAATAAGTCGCTTGAACTCCAATACCTAATTGATTATTTCCATCTTCATCTAATCCTTTATGGTATGCAGTTGATATACCTGCATAGTTAAATTTAACTGCACTGTTAGCACTGTTATCATTTAAAAACATAAAGCCAACACCAAACATATCATTGTTTCTAATCTTATCTTGAAGTATATGAAAATCTATTGATGCTGTACTAGTAATAAAAGCATTGTTTATTGATGGCCATTGGTTCCTATGGTTTCCAGCAATACGATAATTGCCACTAAATTTTCCTGTAAATGCAGGATTAAGTGTTAAAGGTGATGCAAAAAATTGTGAGAAGTGTGGGTCTTGAGCAACCACAACAACACTACAAATAATTGATAAAATAAAAATTGATAATCGCTTCATTTAATAATCGAAAGTAACACAAAAAATCTTTGTATAATGTTGTTAGCAAAGTTTTAACAAATCACTAATAAATATTGATGCTACGATTGCATTTTGCTACCATAAGCCAAGTCTCCTGCATCGCCTAAACCTGGAACAATATATCCTTTGGCAGTAAGTTCTTCATCAATATCTCCACACCAAATTTTAATGTCATCACCACATTCTCTGTGTATATACTCAATACCAACAACACTTGCAATAGCACAAACAACATATATCAAAGAGGGAGACCCTTCATCTTTCATAAAGTTTATTGTTTTAACTAAAGATGCTCCTGTTGCTAACATTGGATCACTAATAATAACAATTCTATCATCAAGCGATGGGCAACTCATATAATCTAAACAAATTTCAAAAGTGCCATCAGTATGATGTTTTCTGTATGCAGAAATAAAAGCATTATCTGCTTTATCAAAGTAGTTTAACATTCCTTGATGCAATGGTAAACCAGCACGTAAAATAGTTGCTAAAACAGGCTGTTGTTTCAACATCTTACTTGAGTGAATACCAAGTGGGGTTTGCACTTCAACTTCTTCAAACGGAAGTTCTTTACTAATTTCAAAAGCTGCCACCTCTCCTATTCTTTGCAGGTTTCTTCTAAAACGCATTCTATCGCCTTGCACATTTACATCTCTCAACTCTGCTATCCAGTTGGTTAACAAACTATGTTTATTACTTAAATTAATGACCATACTAATTTTATTTGCGGGGTGAAAAATAGTTTAATTTGTACAAAACAGCCCAATTTTGTAAATACTTATGACTAGATACAGCTACAGTAACTTTTACAAAGCCAATATCATTAGCTTATTTGCTGCAATTATCATTATTGGTTTCTCTATAATGCTTGGCAAAAATAATTTATTTCTGTTGCTAAATACAGATTTAGGAAGTATTGGAGATTTTATTTTCAACTATGCTACTTATCTTGGCGATGGTGTTGTGTGGGCATTATTTGCTATCATTCTTTTATGGAAACAAAAACGTCAGCTACCCATCACTATTGCTGCTATTGTTATCTCTACCATTATTACACACTACATTAAAGGGCATTTATTACCCATTAATTACAGACCTGTTGAAGCATTGCCCAATGCAAGAAACCTTATTCATACCATTGCTGGTATTGAAATACATTATGGCGGCAGTTTCCCATCTGGCCATACCACACAAGCATTTACTATGTATTTTTTGCTTTGTCTTTTGGTTGATAAAAAATGGGTTGTACCTATTGGATTTTTGGGTGCAATGCTAGTGGGCTATTCAAGAGTATATCAAGCACAACATTTTCCTTTAGATGTTGCTGGAGGCATTCTTGTTGCCTTGGTTACTGTATGGATTTCTTTATGGCTACAATTGAAGATTGAAGAGAAGTGGTTTACAACACCAGTTAAACCTTAACTGCCAAAATGTACGTTCGACCAAGGTTCGACTATCCTTCGACCGAGGCTCTATCACGCAAAGTGAAAGAGTGCCAAAATTGCAGAATGAAAAAGTGTTAATATTATGATATATTCTACCGCAAAAGCAGATAAAAAAATGATAACCTTATTATCCAATAGCTTCTTTGTTGGTGAAAACACACAACAAAGGCGAAGATGGAAGCGAACACCAACAAAGGCGAAAACCAATACTCTGGGTAAAGTTGAAATGTTTAATGATAAGCCAATACTAATCCGAAATATTAATATATCGTCGTTGCCAAATGGCTTACACTTTATTAAAGTTCAAAAAACGGATGGAACTATTAAAATAAGTAAACTTTTAATACAACATTAGTATGTTCTACCTATTAAAAAAGCAAGGCAGATTATCTGCCTTGCTTTCATTTTTTATACTTCCATTTTATGATACTAAGGCACAAATTAACCTTGTTCCTAATTCTTCTTTTGAGCAATATACCAATTGTCCGCAAGGCTACTTACACGACCATCCTGATTTTTGGTATCAGCCAGATAAAGGAGGGGGGGGGTATTTAATGCTTGCAGAACTGATGGCGGAAATGTACCAAATACTTTTCTTGGTTTTCAGTATGCCCATTCAGGGATATCGATGATAAGTATGGCATATTATAATAATAACGCAAATAATTATTTTCAGATAAAATTGTTGGACAGCATAGAAACAAATAAGTATTACCATATTTCTTTCTATGCTATCAAAACAAAAACTCAAAAGCTTAGCTGCAATAATATTTCCCTATTGCTTACCAAGCAGCCAATTTATGCAGATACTTTAAATGGTGTTAAAATAATATCCGCAACAGCACAGATTTACAATTATGGAAATCCCATTATTGCAGATACCAATAATTGGGTGAAAATAAGTGCTATTTACAAAGCACAAGGGGGAGAGCAATTTATTACTTTGGGTAACTTTAAGCCAACTAGTCAAACGAGTTATATTGTTAGTAATCCCAATGGTAATTCTTATAGTGCAGGCTATTTTATAGATGATGTTTCAGTAATACCTTTAGATAGTATGTGTTTAAAAGCAGATGCAGGTAAAGACACAGCCATAACATTAGGTGATAGTGTCTTTATTGGTAGTTTAACCAATGGTTTGGATAGTGTTAAATGGTTTAATAGTTTAATGGTTATAGACAGCACAAGACCTGGTTTTTGGGTGCACCCTACTGTTACAACAAGTTATGTTTTGCAGCAAGTGGTTAATGGATGTTTTAGTGCAGATACTGTTGTGGTTACAGTGGGTACTGTACCATTAAAAATGTTAGGGTTTACTGCTACCACCCCTACCCCTCCACAGGTGGGGAATGTGTTGCTGCAATGGCAAACTGCTAATGAGGTTAATGTTTCGCATTTTAATATTCAACGCAGCAATAATGGTAAAGATTTTACAACTATTGGCAAAGTATCAGCAAATAATAAAAGTTTGAATGAGTATAGTTTCACAGACAACGGTCAACAGTCGACGGTCGACGGTGGTCTATACTACCGCATCGAAAGCATAGATAAAGATGGCAAAAAACAATATAGTGAGGTAAGAACTTTAAACCTTAAACCTCAAACCTTAAACAGTGTAAGCATTTATCCAAATCCTGCAAAAGACCTAGTAACTATTGAATGTAAAGGAGCTAAAGAGTTATTGATTATTGATTGTTTGGGAAGAATAGTTTATAAACAGATTCTTCGACAAACTCAGAATGGCAATAGTCAATCTTCCGTCATCAATGTTCAAGGATTTACCAAGGGTTTATACATTGTTAAAGCCATTACAAATAACAATCAAACAGTATATACTAAGTTTATAAAACAGTAAAATTCTCTTCCATAAATACATTAACAAATCCTTAACGCTCAATCCATAAATTTGCACTTTATTTTAAAATAAGCAAGTATGAATTTTGAATTAACACAAATACCAGAACGTACGCCAAAGCCACGCCAACACGGGCTTACAATGGTTATGGACAAAGGTTTAAGCATTAATGAAGTAAGAAATTTTCTTGAAGGTTCTAGCCCACACGTAGATATTGTAAAGCTGGGTTTTGGAACTTCTTTCGTTACGCCAAACCTTAGAGAAAAAATTGAAGTATATAAAAATGCAGGAATGCCCATTTATTTTGGAGGCACTTTGTTTGAGGCATTTTTAATTCGTAATAAAGTAGATGATTATGTAGCAATTTGTAAAGATTATGGAATTGAGTATGTTGAGGTGAGCGATGGTTCTATCACTATACCTCATACAGAGAAATGTGGCTATATAGAAAAACTAACAAAACACGCTATAGTTTTAAGTGAAGTTGGTAGCAAAGATGCTGCACATATTATGGCTCCATATAAATGGATTGAATTAATGAAAGCTGAATTAGAATCTGGTGCTACTTATGTTATTGCAGAAGCTAGAGAAGCTGGAAATGTTGGTATTTACAGAGGTTCTGGCGAAGTTAGAGAAGGTCTAGTACAAGAAATTTTAACACAAATTCCTGAACAAAAAATTATTTGGGAAGCTCCACAAAAAGCTCAACAACTTTATTTCTTAGAATTAATTGGCTGCAATGTAAACCTTGGCAACATTGCACCTAATGAGGTAATTGCACTGGAAGCTATGAGAATTGGCCTACGTGGTGATACTTTTTATTTATATCTTGATAAATAGTTAATTGGTAAATTAGTTGATTTGTTAATTGGCAAATTATAAATCTTCAAATTAGAAATCTTCAAATTTTCAAATGAATATTTTTGGCTTAATTGGGCATCCACTAACACATTCTTTTTCTAAACAATATTTTGATAATAAGTTTAAGAAAGATGGATTAGTGGATGTTTTTTTTGAGTTATTTGATATAAAACATATTGAAGAAGTAAACACTTTAATTGCCAACAAATCATTAAAAGGTTTTGCCATTACTATTCCATATAAACAACAAATTATTCCATTTTTATCTAAAGCATCAAGTGTTGTTGAACAAATAAATGCCTGCAATTGTGTTAAGGTTGTAGATGGCAAATTAATTGGATTTAACACCGATGTTATTGGCTTTGAAAAATCGTTACTAAAAGACCTTAAACCACATCACACACAAGCTTTGGTGCTTGGTAATGGGGGTGCCTCGGCTGCGGTAAAATTTGTTTTAAACAAACATAAAATTCAATTTAAAACAGTATCAAGAACAGATACAAATGATTGTTTAAAATATGAAGATTTGAATGAAGCAATGTTGCAAACCCACACACTCATTATCAACACCACACCACTAGGAACTTATCCAGATATTGAATCGTTCCCTAATATTCCATATCAATATTTAACACCGCAGCATTACCTATTTGATTTGGTTTATAATCCAACTATAACAGCTTTTATGCAAAAGGGTTTGCAACAGCATTCTTTTGTTAAAAATGGTTACGAAATGCTTGCGATTCAAGCAGAAGAAAACTGGAAAATTTGGAATGAAAGGAATTAATTAAACTACAAACTATTTTAAAAATTAAAAAGGCTATCTCATAATGAGATAGCCTTTTTATATTATTACAATCAATAGAAATTAGTTCTTAGAAATCTTCATATCATCTGGCTCATAAGTAGCAGCAGCTGATTTTGAAGTTCCAGCAGCAACTTCATATTTAAAAGCTAAATAGATTTTCTTACCAGCATAAGGAGTTAAATCATAAGGACCATAAGGCAAGAAAGCAGTAAATGCAGATGAATTGGCTTGAATAGTGTTTAATTCAGTCCAAGTTGCTGTTGATGGTGTTGCACTACCAGCATAGTCAATTGAAACCAATGCTTTTAATGTTCCTGATGTGTATCTATTTGCACAAGTATAGGTGTATTTTGGAGATATACCTGTTGGTATAGAAATACCTGGAGAAATTAACCAACTTGTAATATTGGTAGTTGCTAATACAGCAGAAGAAAATGCAGAAATTTTAGGGAAGACGCTGCTGCCAAAAGAAGCAATTGTAAATGGCACATCTCCTGACTCTTGAATGTTTTTCCATCCTGTTATTGCTAAAGGTGCAGTACCTGTTGTAGGATAAGCTTGAAAATCTTCCTCAAACAAAAAACATCTTGCACCAGAGAATTTAACATCAGTTGTATCTCTAATAATTAATTGTTTTGTTGAATTATAAACAGTGTAAATAGCAGCAATACTACCATTTCCAGCTTCTGGAGCTTTAGCTGCAAAATCTGCATAACCACTTGTCATAACGATAAAAGGACCTGAACCATCGCAACTTTTAATATTGATTTGACCGCCTAAAGTGCTTTTGTATGCAGATGTATCACCATAACTTCTTTTTGTATCTCCTATTAAAAACTCATATCCATCTAACTTAATCAAATCTCCTAATAAAGGATTTTGCATTGTAGTTGAACCAGAGGGTGTATTAAGATCTGCTGCTATAACTGATTTTGGTGATGCATCATTACCCAAAGAACCTCCAACAACATAATTAGGAATTAAAGGAGTTGGCACACTTTCTAAAGTTGGAATACCATTAGAAACAGATTTAATACCAAGTTGAATTAAATTGTGGTAATCGCTTAAGCAAAGACCTTTACACTTAATAAACACTCTTTTTCCAACAGGATAATTTGTATATAAAGTACCAGCTAATTCAACAGCAATAGCACCTGTAGCATCTCTTATATACATTTCCTTGTAAAAATTACCGCTTTTATCACTAGCAATAACAACACCAGTAATAATGGCATCATCATTTATAATATCAAAAGCACCAGAAACAGTATGTCTAGCTTTTAACGCTTTAATTGTTGTATTTGCTGTTATATTTGGATCAGCAGCTTCTGGGGGTGCTTGGTAATTCTTTTTACAAGAAGTTGAAATAGTTGCAAATGATATTGCAAGAATTGATAAACGAAATAGTGATTTAATATTCATAAAACTAATTTTTATATTTAATAGATGTTGGTTTAAAATCTTAATGAAACGCTTGCAGAATAATTTACTCCATAAGCATAATTATATTTTCCTGGAAATTTATCGAACTCAGCTGCATCAAATCTTAATTGTTCAAATGCAAATGGTATGATTGATTTATTATTCAATAAATTACTAGCACTTAAACTAAATGCTAAGAAGGTATTCTTTTTATTAATGCTCCAACTTTTTGGAAGTTTTAAAGAATAACTAGCATACATATCAACTGTTGATTGGCTTTGTAATTTTGTTTGATCTAAAATATGATGCCACTCAGCACTACCTTCTGTTAATCCTTGAACTGCAGCAGCAGTTCTTCTTAAAGGATTAATTTCTGCATATATTTCATCAAAATAATTGTAAGTGATACTTACAGACCAAAACTTTGGAGAACGATAACTTAAACCAATGCTATAAGCTTCTTGTGGTGTGCCACCAACATAATAATCTTTTGCATATACAACATCTCTACTAACAACAGAAGCATCATTATCAATAGTTGTAATAGCATTTTGTGTACTTGTATAATTATATCTGCCAACAGCTGCAGCACCATTAACTGTTAAGTTTGGTAATACTTTAGCTTCAACACCTAACTCTCCACCAGAATGTACTTTGTTGATGCCTGTGATACCATAATTAACTAGATTTAAATAAGTATCGTGGAAAAATGTTAACACGTTCATTTGATTGTGAAACTCTGTATAATACCCAGTTAAACGTACTTTTATTTTAGGAGCGTTTAATGTATATCCAGCTTCTACACTTCTGATTTCTTCGTTATCAATTTTTTCTTGGGTTGTGTTTCTAACTCTTGGCGATAAATAAACATTATCATAAAATGGTGCTTTTGTTAAAGAAGCTATATTTCCATAAAAATAATTTCTACCATTTAATTTATACGTAAATCCTGTTTTAAATGCATAGTTTGTAAACTCTTGCCTAACAGCTTTTCCATAAGAATTATTTGGAAAAAGCCCGTTCTTATAATTTCCTTTTCTGTAGAAAGATGTTCCAGAAAATTCTAATGAAGCAAAGTAGTCAACCTTATTATACTTCATAACAACTTGTGCCCAAGCAGCACCCTTACCAATTACAATATCGTAGTTGTAACCATAATCATCACCAACTCTAACAACTCTATTAGGATTGTTTAAATTTGATTGAGGAATACTTTGATTGTTGGCATTTATTCTTTCTGCAAATTGATTCAAATCAACAAAATAATCACCACCTAATAAGTCAATAATTTTTTTGTAATTATTATTTTTTTGGTATTGAAAAGATGCACCAGCAGTAAATTCTGTATGATCTCCAATTCTTGAATTAAGGGTAGTATTTAAGTTAAATTTTGTAGTTTTTGTTAAATACTCATACTGAATATATCTTGATCTTTTACCAGTAACTCCATTGTAAGTTTCTGTTTGACCTCTGTTAGCATCATATAATTTAGCCCAATTAATTTGTCTAACAGCATCATTAGTTTGCCATTCTTTTGTAAGTTGTGCTTTAATATTAGCATCATCCCAATAACTTGGCAAATAACGATAATATAACGGGCTAGGATTATCTGCATGATACCAATCAATATTGCTAGAACCTCTATCACCAAAAGAAAAACTAGCAGCAGAGATTAAATTACTACTGTTATTAATTCTATAATCGTGTGTAAAAATTGCAACTGGCTGATTGGTTCTATTTATTGTAGCATTGCGTTTTTTTCCTTCTTGCCAACCCCAGTTTGGGTTGTAATCATTACCAACTAAATCAAATGCTTCTTTAACAGCAGTTCCTTGTCTTCCACTTTTTGTTGGTGCACCAAATACTACTAATGAAAGTAAATGATTTTGACCAATTCTTTTGTCAGCAGCAGCAAACCAGCTCCAACCATCATAAGAAGTACCTGGGAAATAGCCTTCATTAGCATAACGTCTTGAAGCACTAAAACTAAATGCCCAACCTTTTTTGCTAATTCCTGTGCTGTGTGTAATTTCAAACCTATGTGTGTAGTTTCTATTGCTGAAAGCGTAACCAACTTCTGTTTGTTTACGTTGTTTGTTTGCTCTAGCATCGATTGAAGATGTACCACCAATATCGCCAAATGCAAATGTGCTAGTTCTTAATCCAATCGATTGATCTCTATTTCTTAACACATCATTTAAACCTCCCCATAATCCAAAAGGAGTAAATCCATTATCTAGATTATCCATTGAAACTCCATTGATGTAAGTTCCAGATAAATCAGATTCATATCCTCTAACTCTAAATCTTAGCACTCCAAAATTATAAGCAGCAGCACTAGTAAAAGGATCTCTACCAGCTGTTAAAACTGAGGATACACTTTGTGTATTTCCTTCGCCTAAATCATTGTCGTCTAAGGAAACTGTAGAGAGAGTAGATGCGGCATTATCTTCTTTTAAATCTTCTAAAGTGGTGACTAATGTTGAATCAGTCTTTTTTGTAGCATCTTTCTTGGGCTTATTTTTTATTTGAGCAATCGAATAAAAGCCAACAGAAAGAAAGCAAAGCAGTAAAGTTGTTTTCTTCATATTTTCTTATTGAATCGACAAAAATAGAGGTTTCTTGATAGCAAATGATATTTACGCATTAATTCTAGGTTAAACATCGTATTCAATGATTTGTTAAACCTGAAATAGTTTGATGCTGTATCTGTTACTTTGCAGCGTTTAAAATGAATAATAGAATTAAATACACTCTTCTTTCAATTTGTTTGCTGCTTGCAACAAACATTTTGTTTTCGCAAGGAACTTTGAAATCTGATGGTGGTGGAGTTGTTGGAGGAAACCCTGGTAGCATTGGCAACAGAGGTAATAACAGAGGTGCAGATACAGGTTTTCAACACAGAGACCCTAATGCCGATACTATAAATATTACCTATAGATATTTTGATAAAAACAGAACATATATTATTGATTCATCTATCAACGATTTTTATTCTAGATACCCCTTGCCATACTATTATAATCATTTAGGCAATTTAGGAACTGCTGCAAAATCATTACTATTTAATCCAAATTCACAAGCAGGGTTTGATGCAGGATTTCATCAATTTGATGCTTATAATTATACTTTAGAAAGCACTAAACTTTATCAAACTACAAAACCATATACAGAACTTGGATATTTAATTGGTAGCAGTGCAGAGCAGATAATTAGTATTCTTCACACACAAAACAAAAAGGATAATCTTAATTATTCTCTCGAATACAGGTTCATCAATTCGCCAGGAATTTTTAAAAATCAAAATGCAAGTGTTAACAACGTAAGATTTGCATTACACTATCAAAGCCCCAATAAAAGGTATCATTTAACAACTGTTTATATTTCAAATAAAAATGCTGCATCAGAAAATGGAGGCACAACTAATTACAAACTTTTAGACTCCTTGGCATTAAGCAATCCTTTTGAGTTGGCAGTTCGTTTAGGTCCAGGAAATATTATTAGAAGAAATTTATTTAATACAACTGTTTATACTGGAAATATTTATAAACAAACACAAATAAGTATCAGAAACCAGTATGATTTAGGCGTAAAAGATTCTATTGTTACTGATTCATCAACTGTTAAATTATTTTATCCGAAGTATAGATTACAGCATTTTTTAAACATAAAAACTAGTAGCCATTGGTTTAATGATTTATATGCAGATTCTGCTAATTATGCTACTTTCTATAACTATAATATTCGCAAAAATGCAACAGGATATTACGATACGATTTCTTTTAAAGATGCTTGGACAAATATTGAAAATGAGTTCAGCATTATTTCTTTTCCTGATAAAAAAAATGCCTCTCAATTTTTAAAAGCTAGTGCCACATTTCAATATTTAAAAGGAAGTTTCAACGATACTACTAGCAAAAAGGATTATAATATTTTTATTGGAGGAGAATATAGAAACAGAACAAAAAATAAAGTTTGGGATATTGAAGCCAATGCTCAGCTTTATTTAAATGGAATAAACGCTGGAGATTATGCAGCATTCATTAGCTTGCAAAAACTACTTAGCAAAAAAGTAGGAAGTTTAGAAATTGGTTTCCAAAACGTGAATAAAAGTCCAGCATTTATTTACAACAATTCGTCTGCATTTAGAATCACAAACAGACAATCTTTTCTAAAAGAAAACACAACGAAACTGTGGGCAAATTATCAAAATAAAAAAATAGATTTAACCTTAACTGGCGAATACTTTTTAATGAGTAATTACATTTTTTTTGACAGTGTTTTTTCTGCAAAACAAGAATCAAGTATTTTTAATGTTTTGCATATTGGTTTAGAGAAAAAATTTAGGTTGTCTAGACATTGGAACTGGTATTCTGAAATTCATTTTCAACAAACAACAGCCAATGCACCTGTAAACATTCCTCAAATTATTACCAAACAAAAAATTGCTTTTGAAGGAAATTTTTATACCAATCTGTATCTTTCAACTGGTATAGAAATTCGTTATCACACTAATTACAAGCCATCAGGCTATTCACCTTTTAACGGTCAATTTTTTTATCAAGATTCTTACAGCACTAACAATAGACCAGATATTAATTTGTTCTTTAATTTTAGAATTAAAACTTTTAAAGCTTTTGTTAGAGCCGAAAATTTGAACACACTTATTCCCCCTAGCGGTTATAAACAATACAATTATAGTTCAGAACAATATCCAATGCAAACCCTTTGGATGAGGTTAGGTATTTGGTGGAATTTTATTAATTAATATTTGACTTTTATCAGCACAAAAAACAAAACTTATTAGGCAATACTTTAATTGTATAGTTTGTAGCAAAATATAATTCTCCATCAATTTGAGCAGGTAATTCTTGATTGCATTCTACAAGTAATTTGTTGTTTTGGGTATAATTAATAAAAGGTAAATTCAAATGTTTTCCTTTTTCAATTACAGGTAAATTTTTCAACCTTTTCAGTAACGACAAAGGCTTGCATTTAATAATATCAAACAGACCATCATTAATGATTGCTTTGGGTGCAATATGAAAGCCACCACCAGTTCTAGAAGAATTAAACACAGACATTAAGAATAATTTTTCACTGACTTTTTTATCGTCTATTGTAACAGAAAAGTGATGCTCTTTAAAATTAAAAATTTTAGCAATTACAATTATTAAATATCCAAGATGACCACCCAACCAACGAATAGATTGCATATTTTTTAATATCTCTCCATCAAATCCAATACCTACACCATTTAAAAATAATTTATCATTGCAAATACCAGCGTCAACATATTTTCCTTTGCTGCTTAACACAATATCAAGCTGCTTATTAAGATTAATATCTCCATAAAGTTTCCAAGCAAAATCATTTCCAGTACCTCCTTTAAACAAAGCAATTGGAATATTGATATTGCGATATTTATTAATAAAATAATTTAGTGTTCCATCGCCACCAACAACCCAAACTGCACTGTAATCAACTAAATCATCAATCCAATTATCAATAAAAACAACATATCTGATTTTGCGATTTTGTAAAGCTGCTTCCATTTTCTTTAGCAGCTTTAATCCTTTGCAATCACCAGATTTTGAGTTGACAAGAATAATAATATTTTGTGTAGATGTTGTGGGCAAAGCAATTTTTTATTATTGTATAATGTTTCAATATCAATTAAACTCATTATTATAAAAATAAAAGTAGGAGTTATTTATTATTGAGGTTTATTTATGTTGAGAAATCAGAATTACAATTAATTCTACCCTGCAATCTTTAATTTTTTATGAAATATTTTCTAGTCATTTTATCTCTCTTACTTGTTCAATGCAAAAGCAAAAATAATATGCAAATACAACCTGTTAAAATTCACGCAATAACACTGAAATCTGGTCAAGATTTAAGAAAAGAGATTGAGAGTTTTGTTGTAAAAGAGAAAATAAATGCAGGTTATATTATTACTTGTGTGGGCAGTTTAACACAAACTAATATTCGTTACGCTAATCAACAAAATGGAGCAATAATGAATGGCCATTTCGAGATTGTTTCTTTAACTGGAACAATAAGCACCAATGGGAGTCATTTACACATTAGTGTTAGTGATAGCACAGGCAAAACAATTGGTGGACACTTGCTCTACAACAATTTGATTTACACAACTGCAGAAATTGTTTTGGGAGAAAGCAAAGATCTTTTATTTACAAGAGAAAAAGATGGATCAACTCCTTGGCAAGAATTACAGATTAAAAAGCAATAGTTTATTACTTTTTCATAACGATTCCTTCATCAATTACGCTTCCTTTTATTCTAAGTAAAAACATTCCTTTGGGCAAAATAGTATAGGGCAAAGCAATAATATTATTGCCTTCATTAATTATGCTGTTTTGTTCCCATAAAATTTTCCCAGCAACATCACAAATCACAAGTTTTATTTTATCTGTACTTGCAGATTTAATACTAACACTACTACCCATTTGCAATGGATTTGGATACACATTAAAACTTTCTCCTTTTGCATTAGCAGTTACAAGCAATATAGATGAATAAATAAATTTACCATCGCTATTAAGCACTTTAATTCTGTAGAAAATATTTCGCTTAACTGCAACATCTGCAAAACTATATTCGTTTTGTTTGTCTGAAACCATTGTTATTATTGGGTTAAACGCAAATCCATCAAAACTTTTTTCTACAATAAATTTTGCAACAGCATCATTATTTTCAATAACCCAATTAAGTTTAATTTTATTATCATTTTTTCTTTCTGCTACAAAAGAAATGATTTTTAATGGCAATGGATTTGCAACAGGAATGCTATTTAAATATTCCTCAAGTCTTGTATACCCATCAGGCAAAGTATCATTTCTGTCATCAGGGTTATTGGGGTCTAATCCTTTCATTGTTTCCCAAAAATCTGGCATTCCATCGTGGTCAGTATCTGTTGGAACGTTGTAAGTATTGTAAACACTCCAACCACCAACAGCACTTGGTAAATCAATAATGCCTAATTTATTTAAAGAACCTAAACCAGTTGCAGTGCCAGTTTTTGTTTCATTCATAATTCTTTTATCTGTGCTATCTCTTGCAGGATAAATTGCTCCAACATAAGCCAGTACTGAATCGTAGGCATTTTGTGCAGATTGAATTGGCAACGAATCTTGAATATAAAATGCAGTATCATGTTTTGCACTATCTCTACTTGCTAAAGGAATATTCGCAAAATCAACACCCAACCAATTATTAGCAGTTTTGTTGGCATCACCATTCATTATATTTCCTTTAACGTGCCAACGTGCAATGCCAACAGCACTTGCAGGATTATCTGGACGAACAAATTTTAATGTTGAGGCAGTTGCTGGACCTGGCTTATAAAAATTATTTACAATATTAGTATGTGCAAATCCATTGGGAATTTCAACCTCACCACCATAGCAAGCACTACTACTAACCCAGTTATAAATAACATTATTTCTATAATCAACCAAAGCTGCTGTGTCGTGGGCTCTTGCACCATCAAACCTAACAGTACGGCTGTTTTGATGTGCAATTAAATTGTGATGATAGCTTGCATTTTGCCCACCCCAAACACCACAATAACTTCTCACACCTTTTGCGTGTCCTGCATTATATAAACCCTCACTCATAATGCACCATTGCACAGTGGTGTTTTTTGTATCATATAAAGCTGCACACTCTTCATTTGCCCAACTAAAACTGCAATGATCAACAATTACATCGTGGCAATTTTCCATATCAAAACCATAAACGCCAGTGCTTAAAGTGCTTCCTGGGCGAGAACGTATATATCGAACAATAATGTTGCCGTGATTGCCACCTAAACTCACTGCCCTTGCACCATTTACTAAAAATGAGTTTCCTTTTAAACAAATGCCATCGCCAGGAGCTGTTTGCCCAGCAACAGTAAAATTGCTGCGATTTATTTTTATTTGAGACTGCAAATCAATAATGCCACTCACTTTAAAAACAATGGTAATAGGATCGTTTGGATATTGAGTAAAAGACCAACGAAAGCTACCAACACCAGTATCAGCGAGGTTTGTAACCTCTACAACTTTACCACCACGCCCACCAGTTGCATATTTTCCAAAACCTGCTGCATTTGGGAAAGCAATTTTTTGAGAGAAACTATTAAAAGACAAGCATAGAAATAATATTGCAGCCAATCCTTTGTTTAAACACTGATTCATATCTGGTTGTTTTATTTTAGGGTATCAAAACGTTGTGAAAGTATAGAAAATAATCTACTTTGATTCGTATAAATACATAATAAAGAAGTTAGGGGTGCAACAAAATATGGTAGTGTTATGTTTTAAGCCTAAACAAATTTTACCTTTAATCACAATCTGTGGGTCTTAGTTAAATCATTGACATTGGTGTTGCAACTTGTGGCTTAATATTGCAACATATTTTTAAAGATGATTCAATACAATAAATTTATTTTAGATAATGGCTTGCGTGTTCTTATTCATAAAGATGATAGCACGCCCATGGCTGTTGTGAATGTGCTATACGATGTGGGTGCTAAAGATGAACTGCCTAATAAAACAGGCTTTGCACATTTGTTTGAACATTTAATGTTTGGTGGCAGCATCAACATAGAAGATTATGACGAGCCTTTGCAACGTGCAGGTGGCGAAAACAATGCTTATACAACCAATGATTTAACGAATTATTATTGTCAACTTCCAGCAGAAAATTTAGAAACTGCAATGTGGCTTGAAAGTGATAGAATGTTAAGTCTTGCTTTCAATAAGAAGAGTTTAGAAACACAACGCAAAGTTGTTTGCGAAGAGTTTAAAGAACATTATATCAATAAACCTTATGGCGATGTTTGGGCAAAAATGAGAGCATTGACATATACTGTTCATCCTTATGGTTGGATGACGATTGGTAAAGAATTAAGCCACGTTGAAGATGCTACTTTGGAGGATGTTAAAGCATTCTTTAAAAAGCATTATTGTCCAGCAAATGCTGTTTTAGTTATTGCAGGAAAAGTAGAAACTACAACAGCTCTAGAGCTTGCTAACAAATGGTTTGGTTCAATTCCATCTGGAGAAAAGTATAATCGAAATCTTCCATTAGAACCTGTTCAAACTGCACCAAAATTTTTAGAAGTTAAAGCTGATGTTCCTTTAGATGCTTTGGTAAAAGCTTGGCATATTGATAGCCGTTTAGAAAAAGGGTATTATGTTGCTGATTTAATTACAGAAGTGCTTGGTGGCGGAGGCTCTTCAAGATTATTTCAAAAATTAGTGAAAGAAAAACAACTGTTTTCAAACTTAGATTGTTATCACTTTGGAAGTGTTGAAAAAGGATTAATTGCAATTGAAGGAAAACTTGTAAAAGGCAAATCAATGCAAGATGCTGAAGATGCAATTGAAGAAGAATTGCAAAAAATAATGACTGAATTGGTGAGTGAAAATGAGCTACAAAAAGTAAAAAATAAAACAGAAAGTGTTATTGCATTTGAGGATATGGCATTGATGAGCAGAGCCAATAGTTTAGCTTTCTACGAACTACTTGGCGATGCAACTATGATGGATACAGAGCTTAGTAAATACCAAGCCATTACAACACAAGATATTTTAGAGTATAGCAAAATAATATTTAATAAAAATAACAGCAATACATTAAGGTACTACAGCAAGAATTAATGTATAATCAAAATAAAATGCTCAACAGAACAATACAACCACATATAACGCAGCCAACAGAATTTAATCTGCATTTAAAACCTTATCAGCATTTTACACTGGATAATGGTACAAATGTTTACGCAGTTGAAGCAGGTGAACAAGATGTATTAATGCTTGAACTTGTTTTTAATGCAGGCAATTGGTACGAGGATAAAAATATCATTGCAGGCTCTGCCAACTTTTTATTAAAGAATGGCACTTCTAGCAAAACTGCTTATGAAATTAACGAGCATTTTGATTTTTATGGAGCATATCTAAACAGAAGTTGTTACAATGAAACAGCTACAATTACACTGCATTGTTTAAATAAAAACTTGCACCAACTAACACCTGTTATTACAGAGTTATTGAGTGATGCAATTTTTCCAGAAAATGAATTAGCTATTTATAAACAAAATCAAAAGCAACGTTTAGAAGTTAATTTAAAGAAATGCGACTTTGTTGCCAATCGTTTAATTGATGAATATTTATTTGGGTTTCATCATCCTTATGGAAGATATACATCAACATTAGATTATGATGCAGTAGACAGAGAAAGTATTGTTGAATTTTACAAACAGTATTATCAAAAAGGCAATTGTAAAATATTTATTGGTGGTAAACTTCCTGTAAATTATCAAGCAGTATTAAATGAAGCATTTGGCAAACTGCCTTTTAACAACACAGATTTATTTCAAAAAGAAATTCACTCTGCTCCTGCCATCACTAAAAAATATAATTTAATAAATGATGCTAATGGTGTGCAAGCTGCTGTGCGTATTGCAAGAAACTTTCCTAATAAACATCATCCAGATTTTCAAAAAACATTGGTGTTAAATAATGTGTTTGGTGGATTTTTTGGAAGCAGATTAATGAGTAATATTAGAGAAGATAAGGGCTATACTTATGGCATACATTCCTATCTTCAAAATCATATTCACGAAAGTGCTTGGATGATTAGCACAGAGTGTGGTAGAGATGTAGCAGCTGCAACTATTGATGAAGTGTATAAAGAAATGAAGATTTTGCAAGACACATTAATAGATGCTGAAGAACTTGATTTAGTTCGTAACTATATGATAGGAACTTTGCTTGGCGATTTGGATGGGCCATTTCAAATTTTAAGTAGATGGAAGAGTTATATTTTAAATGATTTGTCTATTGATTATTTCAACAATGCTATTAAAACTATTAAAACAGTTTCGGCAGAAGAGTTACAAAGTTTGGCAAAAAAATATTTGAATCCTGATGAGTTTTATGAACTTGTTGTTGTTTAAAATTATATTATGATAAAGTTTATTACAAAAGCAATTCTAACATCTGTTGCCGTTTTAGTTGCAGACTTTTTTTTAGATGGAATTAAGATTGAAGACACTTTAACAGCGATGATTGTAGCTGTTATTTTGGGACTGCTTAATACTTTTGTTAAGCCCGCATTAATAATGCTTACCATCCCTTTTACGGTATTTACACTAGGACTCTTTTTACTAGTTATCAATATTATCATTGTTTATTTAGCTTCAGAAATAGTACCTGGTTTCAAAGTTGCAAGTTGGTGGAGTGCTTTGCTATTTAGCTTTATTGTATCTTTTGTATCTGGTTTTTTAGAAAGATGGATTAATAAATACAAAATAGAAAAAGAAGAAAAAATACAAGAGTTTTAGTTTATCAAATCTACAAAATTTCTCGTCGATTCATTTAGCTTTTCAGTGGCTTCTATCATTGCCATATGCCCCACATTTTCTAGAATGTTTATATAGGATTGTTGTGGCAAATAGCATTGTTGTAAAACATCTTTTAGTGGTGCTGCAATATCTTCTGTTCCCATAATAAATAAAACAGGAACTTTTGCTTCTCTTAGTACATCAGTTGTATCTACCCTGTTCATCATAGCTACATAATATTGTTCAAGTGCAGCTTCTGTAAACTGTTTGCTTTGTTCTATTAATTCATCAACTTGTTGAGGGTGTTTTTGCTTAAAATCAGCAGCAAAAAGGTTTGGGATAGTAGTCTTTAAAAAAGAATAAGCACCATATTGTTTAATGGTCTCTATACCTCTTAATCTTATTTGTTTTTTCTCTTCACTATCAGCAAAAGCTGTTGAGTGTACTAAACCAAAACCATTTAATTTTTCAGGAAACAATTTTGCAAAAGACAATGTTATATAGCCTCCCATACTATGCCCTAGTAAAGTAATTTTAGTGTTTTCATTAGGCAAAATGTCTTCTATCAACTGGTGAATACAACTTGCATAGTCCTCAATAGAAAAAGCTGTTTTATTTAGTAAAGGTGAACTTCCAGAACCTGGAATATCTGGAACTATAACTCGAAAATATTGTGATAAATATTGTGCTTGTTGCTGCCATATACTTCCATCTTCACCAAAACCGTGAAGCAATACAACAATGTTTCCTGCTCCATTATCGGTGTAGGAAATTTGAACTTCTTGATTAGTGAATACTTTTTGCATAAATGCGATGGTGTTTTAACTTACCACATAGGCACAGAGAGCACGGAGTTATTATAGAAATATAAATCAAATTAGTTTAATCCGTTTTATCAGTGTTTATCCGTGTTCCATAATGCTTATTCATCCACAGCATTTGCAATCAATCTTGCACTCATTCTTCTTAAAGGATTTACTCTTGCTTCGGCAAAACCGTTTCGCTGACGAACAATATCAATTGCTTTAAAGGTTGCTTCTAAAAACGATTCGTGATTAGCAATTCCTTTACCTGCAATGTCAAATGCAGTTCCATGGTCTGGGCTTGTGCGAATAACTGGTAAACCAGCAGTATAATTTACACCTTCTCCAATAGCTAAAGACTTAAATGGAATCAATCCTTGATCGTGATACATTGCTAAAACTGCATCAAAATTTTCGTGTTGTCCACGTGCAAAAAAAGCATCAGAACTATATGGGCCAAATACCAGCATTGTTTGCTTTGCATCCTTAATGGCAGGTTTAATAATTGTTTCTTCTTCTTTACCAATAAGGCTTTCATCGCCTGCGTGTGGATTTAATCCTAATACAGCAATACGTGGTTTATCAATACCAAAATCTTCTTTTAAACAACCATTTAAGATTCTTAATTTACTAATGATAGCCTCCTTAGTAATGGCATTTGCTACTTCTAAAACTGGGATATGTTCTGTTACCAAACCTACTTTAATATTTTCGGCAACCATCAACATTACAACATCATTAGCAGCAAAATATTCTTTAAAATAAGGCGTGTGACCACTGTATTTAAAGGTTTCTGACTGTATATTTTTTTTGTGAATTGGAGCTGTAACCAAAGCGTGAATATCTCCTGCTGCTAAAGCCTCAGTAGCTGCTTCTAATGAAAGTAAAGCGTATTTACCACCTGTTTCATTTAATGTGCCTGGCGTAATAGCAACTTCTTCTTCCCAACAATTAAAAATATTAACTTGTTTATTGCTTAGCTTAGAAAAATCTTTGATGATGTTATAGCTAATATTAATATCTGGAAAGCCTTTTCTATAAAAATTAAGGGCTTTGCTATTTGCAAAAACAACTGGAGTACAAATATTCAGTATCTCACTATTGCTTAAAGATTTAATGATAAGCTCAATACCAATTCCATTTAAATCGCCACAAGTAAAACCAATTACTGGCTTTTGAAAATCACTGCTCATTACTTACTATTTAGGTTGGCGAAGATAGGCGTTTTTAAAGGCTAGTTGAAAAATCAGACTAAACAGTACTACCAACAGAGCACCAATAACATTGAGCCATAAAAAACCTAAGCCAATAATATTCATTTTATCTAAAGTAAAAAGGGCAATTACAATTAATTCTGTAATGATCGCTGCTATAAAAACTGCATTTGCTTTTACTTGTTTACAATAAAACGCCACTAAGAAAATACCAAGGATAACACCATAGAATAAAGAGCCTAAAACATTTACAGCTTCTATTAAACTGCCCATTCCTGTGGCTAATTCTGCTACAACAATGCAAAAAATACCCCAAACAAATGTGTAGAATTTAGATAAATTGTATTCTCTTTTTTCTGTCGCTCTTTGTTTGGTGAAGCGAAGGTGGAAATCAATCATAGTGCAGCCTGCCAAAGAGTTTAACGATGCTGCAATGCTGCCCCAAGCACTTAAAAAAATGATAGCAATTAATAATCCAACCAACCCTTTTGGTAAATTATCTACAACAAATCTTAAGAAAATATAGTTGGTATCTTTTCCATCTGGTGAAGCTTTTGACGCTTTGGCGTAATGTGATGCAAGTGACCGTAAAGAATCTTCTTGCAATTTTAAATTTTGAATTTTTAGTTTAGAATCAGCATTGTTTGTTTTTAAGTAATCAATACTAATATCTTGCTTTTTTGTTTGCACCAAATAATAAGCATTCTGCACGTTTTGCATTGAATCTTTATAGGCAGATTGATATACTTTTATTTCGGCAGCTTTATCAAAATAAATGGGCATTGGTTTAAATTGATAGAACACAAATAGCAATGCACCCAATAACAAAATAAAAAATTGCATTGGCACTTTTACCAAGCCATTCATTAATAAACCAAGCTTACTTTCTTTATCGTCTTTAGCTGTAAGGTAGCGTCCTACTTGGCTTTGATCAGTTCCAAAATAACTCAATGCCAAAAAAAATCCACCAATAATACCACTTACAATATTGTACTTATCCTTCCAATCAAAACCGTTTTTTGTAAAGCCAGTTGTAATAACATTTAGCTTTCCATTTGCCCCACTAATTTTTAAAGCATCTATAAATCCAACATTGTTTGGTAATAGATGAATGATATAATAACCAGCAGCAAACATTCCACAAAAAATAACAATCAATTGCAATTTTTGAGTATAAGCTACAGCCTTTGCTCCACCACTAACTGTGTATATAATTAGTAAGCCTCCCATTACGATATTGGTATAAAAAATATTCCAACCAAGTAAGGATGATAAAATGATAGAAGGTGCGTAAATGCTGATTCCTGTGGCAAGACCTCGTGATAATAAAAACAAAAAAGAAGTAAATGTTCTAACTCTTACATCAAATCTTTCTTCTAAAAATTGATAGGCAGTAAATACTTTTAGTTTATGAAATAATGGAACAAATGTGATGCACAAAACCACCATTGCAATGGGCAATCCAAAGTAGTATTGCACAAAACGCATTCCATCGGTAAATGCTTGCCCTGGTGCAGAAAGAAATGTTATGGCACTGGCTTGAGTGCCCATTATACTTAACAAAACCAAGTACCAAGGCATACTTCTATTGTTCAAAAAATAGCCATCTAAATTTTTTGAAGTACGACTTTTATATAAGCCATAACCAATAATGGTGAGTAATGTTATGGAAAGAATTATCCAGTCTAAGCTGCTCATAAAAAGTAGTTAGTGAATAAAATGAACAGTATAATGTTTAAAGCCAAAATCGCTACAATGAAGATGTACCAATGCTTCCAGCTTTTAAAAAGTGGTATATTATTTTTGTTTTTCATTGATTTTATTGCTTAATAAGCTACCACCTAGTAGCCCTAAAATTAAACCCATTACTAAACCAATCTTTACCATTTTAAATTTTTCTCCAATGAAAAGACCAACCAGCACAAGGGCTACAACGGTTATTAATTTTCTTTGATTCATTAATTTTTTGTTTATGTTTTTTATTTTAACACAGGGATAACAGCGTTTTATTGCAGCGTTTTGGGCATTTTTATTTGCTTTTTTTTGAAATATGCTGTAAAGTTATTAGGATTTATGTGGAGTGCCTTTACTCTTCTTCAAAACTACTTCTCATTCCATCATATCATAAATTTATTGTTGATGTTTGTATAATCTCGATGTAATCTTCCTTTATGTTATATGAACAGTTAGATGCTTTTTCTTTAATTGACTGTTCTGCAATAAATGTTAATATTCGGCTTCTATCAATTAAAGGTCTAGAAGTTTTGATTTCCCATTCCTCAATTGTTGGAATGAAGATGAATACCAAAACACTAGTTCCTCCAAATTCATAGGATACCTTTATTTCTCCTTTTTCATCTTTATAAATGATAGAGCCACAACGCCCTTTATCTATAAATTCTAATTTTTGTTCCATCTTTATTTTTTTCTTTCCAAAACTACTCTCCACAACATATTTCTACTAATCTTTTTCAAATTCAATATGGTGTCTATGCTCCTTTATCTTTTCAACTAAAATATCAGTAAGCTCTTTGCCTAATTTTTTTTCACTTCTTTCAAAGTTCTTCCAAACTATTCTAATGTTTTCTTCATACTCAAAAGCCCCAAAACCACCCCATAATATATCATTAAAAGCATTTAAGTTATGTCCTGTTTCAAAATCTAAATCCTTTGTTAAAACTTTATCAATTTCTTTATAAAATGATTCTCTCGTAGAAAAGTTATTACCATTTATTATGAATACTTTATTACTCATTTATTCATTCTTTTAAAAATTTTTAAAATTCAAAACAACTTTTTAACAAATCTATGAAACAAGCTTAATCCTTTCTCATTTTCTATGATAACTATGTGCCTATGTGGTTATCCTTCCTCCCAAAACAATAAAAAAACCGCCCTTTTAAAGCGGTTTTTTACCCTAATTCGTTTGAATTTTACCCTACTTATCGACAGTTTTACCCTACTTATCGATAATTTTACCCTATTCTGCCACAATTTTACCCTATTTATCAAGGGTTTTACCCTACTTATCTTCAGTTTTACCCTACTTATTGATTCCTTAGCACTGTAATAACGGCTGTTTCCAGTTCGCTTGGGTTGCTAACGGTAATAGTGCTGAAACCTTTGCCTATTCCATATTTCTCTCCTGCATGAATAACAATAGGATTGCCTGTTGTGCTGCTGCCTTTGTATAAATGCACGTCAATACTGCCGGTATTGGTTAATGTTCCTCCAATAACAACTCCTTTAAGTGTGGCTTTATCTCCAAGTTTTATTTTAGTGGTTTGCAGTTTGGGTTTTGCTGGGTTAAGGTCTATTACAAAACCCCAATCGCCAAGTCCTTTGCTATTTTCGGCGTATAATTTCATTAAATAATCGCCCATACCTTTCAGGTTTTCTATAATTGGGTTCCACAAAATGTCTCTTTGCTGCGTAGCGTTTTCGCTATTTTTTGCACTGCTGATGGCTTTGCCTGCATAGTTTTGTGCAATGCCAATAGCAGCTTTATCGGTGGTAACGTTAATATTGTTTTTGGTGATATAAGGTTGCAGGGGCGATGTGCCTGCGGCATAGCTTAAATGTTTATCGAAAAACTTGCCAGCAACAATTGCCAACTCGTCAAAATTTACAGGATACGTTATTTTGTTGTTGCCCACAACGGTAATTGCCCAGTCGCCAAGTTGGTTAACATTGGGCTTAAACAAACCTTTTAAAAACTGCACTTCGCCTTTAAAGCGTTCAATAATTGGGTCAAAAGTTAAATCTCGCAATTGGGTATAATTAGTGCTTTGTTTAAACAACACCAAACGGCTATCGTCTAGCGTTTTTGCTTGGTTGGCAATGGCAACCAAAGCAGTTAAGCTTAAACCATTTTGGGTAAGATAGGCTTTTAGCAAACTGCCAGCCCCATCGGCAGTGTCTTTGGCTTTAATAGCCTCTAGTAATGTTTTTTGAGAAGTAAAATCTTCAGGAAAAAGAATGCGTGCCATACGATGTTGTTTTTAGTGTTTAAATATTTAATGTTTATTGAAA
>JANYEB010000196.1 GCA_025363355.1 Chitinophagaceae bacterium
AAACGAGTCATCAACCTCTGGCTTACAGAGGCTAACTTTTGTTGGAAACTTATCTGCAACTTCATCGCAAATATTTATTGGCAATTTTATGCTCTAAAATGAAAATGACTTTTTGAGGGACGACTAAATATTCTCAAACAATTAATAGTATTCGTAATAACTTGTTATTACAATAGGAACACCAGTAGATGTATTAAATGAATTTTGTGTAGAACTTAGTACAGTGCCAACTGCATCTACTGTATATTGATAGTTGGTAGAAATGCTAATGCTATTGTATATATAAGTTTCTTGATTTGGTAGTTTTTGCGATTGTCCAAATTGGGTTGTAAGCCCTGTAAACAAAGGGTTGTCATAACTTGTGAAAGTAGTGTTCTTGGTAAAATTCACATATTTATTTGCAACAAAAGAAGTGTTATGTTCTGTTACAAGATTGCCATTACTAAAGCTGGAACTATCATAAACCCAGTTAAAAGCATTACCCAATAAATGGCTATTATAAAAATTGGTGTATTGATAATTGCCACTATATACAACAGACCTATCTGTTAAATATGCAATGGTATCTTTAAAAGAATTTATACCTGTATAGGCATATTGCATATTCATAGCAACTAGCGAATCAAGCACTATTCTATTTTGTGCATCAAAAATAAACTGCCTGTTAAATGTGTTGCTAAATCCTGTTGGAGAAGCATTGGCAGGGTTAACTTGATAAGTTGTAATTGTGGTAGTAGCTGGTAAATTATTTGCATACTGAAAATTTACAGTTCTAATAATATTAGCCACAGTAGCAGATGTAGTTGTATCAATTTCTGTATAAACAATTGTTTGAAGATTATGGCTACTATCAAAAAAATATTTAGTAATTGCCTTCATCTTACTATCTGTTGATGTAGTTGTTACTTGTTTAATTTTCTTTACAATTGGTTCGTTTGTTACAGGGTCTTTTTTGCAAGAGAAAAGACTTATAGATAATATTACTAGCAATAGTCTAAATTGATTCATACAGCATTTTTAGAAAGCTAAAGTAAGTTATTATTCATAAAAGGCAACATACAACATCATTCCTTAATTATCTTTTTAGTAATAACACCATTTGCAGTTTCAATAACAGCAATATAAACACCTTGAGAAAGTTGCTCAATGTTAATGCTGTTATCTCCCTGTGTTAAATTATGTGTAGCCATTTGCTTACCCACAGCATTATAAATTTTTATGGTGGCTTTGCTATCAAGATTTATATGCAGTTCATTACTTGCAGGATTTGGATAAATACTAATTCCCCAATTCCTAATTCCCAAATCCACACTCCTCACTTCACTATAGCTAACGCTACCATTAAAATCTGTTTGTTTAATGCGATAGTATGATATACCCTGCAAAGGATTATTATCTGTACTAGAATATTTTTTTGCAACACTGCTATTGCCTGCACCTTTTATGGTGGCTATATCTTGCCAGTTATCACTATTGCTAATGCGTTGCACAGTAAAAAAGTTGTTGTTGGTTTCAGTAGCTGTTTGCCATTGCAGCAATACTTTGTTTTGTTGTGGGATAGCTGTGAAGGAAGTGAGGTTTATGGGAAGAATGCAGCCTATTAATATAGAATCGCCACTAATTGCCCATCCTTTGTTTGTAATTAAATACTTTCTCTGAACTTGGGCATCACAAAAATGTAAGCCAGTAGCACTTAACATTACACCATTTTTTACTAACTGTGAACTCCAAGATATTAGTATACTATCATACCTGATGTTGCTTATTTTCGAGTATGAAAGACCAATTGCTGTTGCTTTTGAAATATCCCATTTTGATAAATTCTGATTGAAAGAAGTTGCATAGTAGAACATAGAATTCATAGTAGCAACTCTAGATGTGTTCCAGTTTCCAATTGGTTGATTAAAGCTCGTTGCATATAAAAACATACCACTCATATCAACAACTTTAGAAGTATTCCAGTTCCCAATATCTTGATTAAAAGAACTTGATTCAAACATATTGCTCATATTAATAACCTTAGACGTATTCCAGTTTCCGATTGGCTGATTAAATGTACCGTTGGAAAACATACTTTTCATAATAACAACTTTAGAAGTATTCCAATTTCCAATTGGTTGATTAAATGAAGAGTAATAAAACATATACTTCATATCAACTACATTGGAAGTGTTCCAATTTGAGATATTCATATTGAAAGGACAGCCAGAAAACATATAACTCATATCAATAACTTTAGAAGTGTTCCAATTTCCAATTGGTTGATTGAAATTAGTGGTTTGAAACATCGCACCCATACTAGTAACATTTCCTACGTTCCAATTGCTAATATTTATATTAAAGGAGTAAGCACCATTAAACATATTGCTCATATCTCTAACATTACTCACATTCCAGCTACTGATATCTTGACTAAAAGAGGATGCTCCTTTGAACATATAACTCATATCTGTAACATTACTCACATTCCAATTACTTATATTCTGATTGAAACTTGATGCACCATAAAACATTCCACTAATATTTGTAACATTGCTAATATCCCAATTTTCTATATTGGCTCCAATAGTCGTAACCCCACCGAACATATAACTCATATTAGTAACATTGCTTATATTCCAATTGTTTAAATTAGTGTTAACTGCTTTGTTCGAACTAAACAGAAAGCTCATATCAACCACGTTGTTAACATTCCAATTATTTAGTGGGAAATCAAATTTTTTGCAACCATCAAATAAATGGCTCATATTATAAATACCGCTGGTATTCCAGTTAGAAATATCTGAATTGAAATTATAACAGTTATAAAGCATAAAGGATAAGTCTGTAACAAAACTTAAATTGGGTGCAGTTACTGGCAAACTGTATAAATTGATGCAATATGCAAATGCACCAGTCATAGAACCCCATTGGATAGAACCCCAATCTTCGACACTTGTCAGTGCATAAGCACTTGTATCATTGCCAAAAAAATTTATCCTGTTAAAAGCTGGACTCCCACCACTTATTTTAACTCTAAACGAGCCTTTCTTGCCAAAATAAATATTAGTCGTATTTGTTCCAATGAGAGTTCCATTATAAGATGAGTTCCCAATCTCCTCCCAATATATTAAATAGCCAGTTCCTTCACCAGGAAATACAATATAACTCGTTGTATCAAGTATGCTTTTGGGTGTATACCAAGTAGTAACAAATGCTTGGCTAAATAAGCTATTAGATAACAAATAAAGAAATGTAAAGAATATTGTTTTTTTCATAAACATTAGTTTTATAGTTTCTAATATTGTAGACAAATAAAAAATCATTTTTGTTGCATTTAAAAAAAGTAAGGGTGAAATAATCATTTCTTAGCTCATTCTATACTTGCTTTTATATTTTGCACAATTGCAAAACCATTCTGCAATACTTTCCTCTATTCTGCAAGTTCTACAAATATCTAGAAGCGTAGGTTTAGTAAATAGTACGAGTACAAATAAGATTTGCAAGTTGTTCCAACAGTTGGAAGCATTTTACCAAGTTAAAATAACAGAATACAAAACACTTTTGCCAACCATTGTTTAAAAGGTTCTGCTTTTGGCGAAGGAATTGATTGAATAAGTCGAAGTATGTCTTCTGTTTCTAAACAATCAGTTGCATAATTTTTATTGTCTGATGCTTTGAATTTCAGTTGTACGATTTTTTCGTACAACTGACTTCCTTCTGTTGTTAGCTTCTTTTTTAAATCACTCCAATATCTTTTTGGTATTGAACTTCCTGTTAAAATTTCAACTACATCAATCACCGAAAAATACCAAACTTCTTTTGCTTCATCGTAATAACTACGAACTTGCTTTGCCTCAAATAATTTTATATTATCCATAATCTAAATACTAAAATATTTAGGCAATATTAGGGTGCATATTTTATCAAAACAAAAACGAGTCAAGTTATAAAAACTTGACTCGTTAAAATACTATTTACCGGTAATAACTTTCGGAAAGTTTTAGAATTTTCCGAAAGTTGGTAATAATTTAACTCTCTTTCCCGTGGCATTGCTTAAATTTTTTACCACTACCACAGGGGCAAGGATCGTTTCTTCCAGCAATTTTTTCTACACGAATAGGTTCTAGTTTTACTGGTGTTGGATCTATATAATCATTATCTTTTCCAGCAGCATCAACACTTTCGTGCCGTGTACGCATTTTACTTAAATCTGTTTTTTGTTGATGTCCTTCTTGCAATTGTTGGTTGCCACCTTCTAAAGGAATGGTAGCGTGGCAAAGGAACTGAACTATCGCTTTATTAATTTCTCCATCCATTGTTTTAAACAAATTGAATGCTTCAACCTTATAAATTACCAATGGATCTTTTTGCTCATAAGATGCAGTTTGCACACTATGTTTTAAATCATCCATCTTGCGTAAATGGTCTTTCCATTCATCATCAATTAAACCTAAAGTAACTGTTCTTTCCAAAGCATTCAATAGCTCAACACCATTGGTATCAAGTGTTTTTTGCATTGCACCTAAAATTTGCATTCCTTTTTTACCATCGGTAAAAGGTACAATTACATTTTCAATTTTATTACCCTGTTGTTGGCGAATGTTTTGAAACACAGGCACAGCTTGAACTGCCATTGCTGCTTTGCGTTGTTGGTAACGTGCAATAGCTTCATCATATAATTTTTCTGTAAGGGTTTGCTCGCCAGCCTTTGTAAATTCTTCTTCGCTAATATTGGTTTCAATACCAAAGTTTACAAAAGCTGCAAGTTTAAATCCTTCAAAGTCGTGCATTCCTTTATAACCTGCAATCAATCCATCTGCAACACTATAAAAAGCATTATCTAAATCAAGTGCCAATCTATCTCCAAATAAAGCGTGGCTACGTTTTGCATAAATAACAGTACGTTGTTTGTTCATCACATCATCATATTCCAACAATCTTTTTCTGATACCAAAGTTATTTTCTTCTACTTTCTTTTGAGCTCTTTCAATGCTGTTGGTAATCATACTGTGTTGTATCACTTCGCCTTCTTTATAGCCAGCAAAATCCATCACTTTAGCAATTCGTTCACTACCAAACATACGCATCAAATCATCTTCCAATGCCACAAAGAATTGAGAAGAACCAGGATCTCCCTGACGACCAGCACGACCACGTAACTGTCTATCAACCCTACGACTTTCGTGACGCTCTGTACCAATAATAGCAAGCCCTCCAGCTTCTTTAACACCTGGCCCAAGTTTAATATCTGTACCACGACCAGCCATATTGGTTGCAATAGTTACTGCACCAGCAAGCCCAGCTTCGGCAACAACCTGTGCTTCTTTTGAGTGTTGCTTTGCATTCAATACATTGTGAGGAATTTGTTTTTGACGCAACATTCTGCTGATTAATTCACTGAACTCAACGCTTGTTGTACCAACAAGAACGGGTCTTCCAGCTTCTTTTAGTCTTACAATTTCATCTATTACTGCACCAAATTTTTCTCGTTTGGTTTTATAAATTAAATCCTGTTCATCTTTTCTTACAGCAGGAATATTTGTTGGAATAGAAACCACATCTAATTTATAAATGCTCCACAACTCAGCAGCTTCAGTTTCAGCAGTACCTGTCATACCACAAAGCTTGTGATACATTCTAAAATAGTTCTGTAAGGTAACAGTAGCGTAGGTTTGTGTAGTGGCTTCAATGTTCACACCCTCTTTTGCTTCAATGGCTTGGTGCAATCCATCACTATATCTTCTTCCATCTAAAATACGACCTGTTTGTTCATCTACAATCTTCACTTCTTCATCCATCACCACATACTCAACATCTTTATCAAACATTGTATAGGCTTTCAATAATTGTTGCACTGTGTGAATTCTATCAACCTTAGAAGAGTAATCATTAATGATAGCTTCTTTTTGTTGTAATTTTTCTTCGGCACTTGCACCACTTTTTTCAACAGCAGCAAGGCTTACACTAATATCTGGAATAATGAAAAAGTTTTGGTCTTCGCCCGAACGAGTAATTAAGTTTAATCCTTTCTCAGTAAGCTCAACACTGTTTTGTTTTTCATCAATGTAGAAATATAATTCTTCATCGGCTTTTGGCATTTCTTTTTGTTGATCTGCCAAATAATAGTTTTCTGTTTTTTGAAGTTTAACACGCATTCCCGGCTCGCTCAAAAATTTAATCAAAGAAGATGTTTTTGGCAAACCACGATGGGCTCTAAACAAAGCCAATCCACCATCTTTAGGGTCATCGTTCCCTTCAGCAATTTTCTTTTTGGCTTCTGTTAAAAACCCATTAACAGCACGCTTTTGGGCATCTACTAATTTTTCAATTCTCGGTTTTAATTCAAAAAATTGCTCAACATTATCTTGCTTACCAATTGGACCACTAATAATTAAAGGTGTTCTGGCATCATCAATCAATACACTATCCACCTCATCTACCATTGCAAAATGATGTTTGCGTTGCACCATTTCATCTGGATTATGCACCATATTATCACGCAAATAATCGAAACCAAATTCGTTATTCGTGCCATAAGTAATATCTGCTAAATATGCTTTACGTCTTTCTTCTGTGTTGGGTTGGTGTTTATCAATACAATCAACTGTAAGTCCAAGCCATTCGAAAATAGTTCCATTCCATTCGCCATCTCTTCGAGCCAAATAGTCATTCACCGTTACAATGTGAACGCCCTCGCCAGCTAAAGCATTTAAATATGCAGGTAAAGTAGAAACCAAAGTTTTACCTTCACCTGTACTCATTTCAGCAATTTTTCCACTGTGCAAAACTGCACCACCAATCAATTGCACATCGTAATGAACCATATTCCAGGTAACCAGTCCACCAGCTGCAGTCCAAGTATTTTTGAAAATAACTTTATCATTTTCAATTCTAATGTACTCTTTCTTAACACTAAGGTCTCTATCGTGTTGTGTAGCAGTAGCAATGATTTCAGTGTTTTCTTTAAAACGACGAGATGTTTCTTTTACCACAGCAAAAGCTTCGGGTAAAATAGTTTCTAATGCTTCTTCAATTTTAGCATCTCTATCTTTTTTTAGTTTATCAACTTCTTGATAAATCAAATCTTTATTATGAAAATCGCTTGCTGCTAAAGCTTCGGCAGCATTTTTCTTTTCTAAAATTTGTGCATCAATATCTTTTAAATGCTCGGCAATGCGTTGTTTAAACTCTTGCGTTTTACTTCTTAAAGCATCATTATCTATGCTTTGATATTGTTGAAAAAATGAGTTTACTTTTTCTACGCCCGATAGGGTGGAGTTTATGGACGTTTCGCCGAAACAAATCGTTTCAGTGGCTGCGTCATTAATTCCCTTTTTGGAACATGACGATGCGAACCGGGCCTTGATGGGATCGAATATGCAG
>JANYEB010000217.1 GCA_025363355.1 Chitinophagaceae bacterium
GCACAATATTTAATAAGTCTTTCATCTGGTGCGATTCCAAAACTTGTTAAAGCTTTCAAATATCCTTGAACCCTATCTTTACTAATAGATAAGTTTTCTGCGTTGGCAATATGAGCAATTCTTCTATGCCCTTTTTTTATCAAGTGCCTTGTTGCATCAAATGCACTTTGAAGGTTATCTACAACAACTTTATGGGTATCAATTTCATCAACAACTCTATCGTAAAAAACAATTGGCATTCCTCTACGTCGTAAATCGTGCAAAAATGCAAAATCTTTTGTTTCAGTTGAAACAGAAATAATTAGTCCATCAATTGAACGAGAAGCCAAGTATTGCAAATCAAACATTTCTCTTTCAACAGACTCGTGGCTTTGAGAAATCATTACATTATAACCTTTGCTATATGCAACAGATTCCATTCCATTAATAGCTTGAGAGAAAAAACTATTGGCAATTTCACAAACCACTACACCAATACTTCTTGTTCTTCTTTCCTTTAAACCAAGAGCAATAGGGTTGGGGCGATAATTAATTCTTTGGGCATATTCTAGAACCACTTTTTTGGTTTCTTCACTTATTTCGTAACTATCTCTCAATGCTCTTGAAACTGTAGATGTTGAGAGTCCAAGTTCTTTAGCGATATCTTTAATAGTAACAGCTTCGAATCTCATTTTAATATGTATGTTTATGCAAGGTTAGAAATCGTACGCAATTTACGCAAAGCCTTTCGATGCAACAAAAACAAATATATAGTTTCACTGTTTTGTGTGATTAGCTTTAATATCTAGTGGTTTACGAAAACGAGTTGACATCGTTTGCATAGAAAAGAACCTATTCTCATAAAAAAAAGCAAAAAATCTTATTACAAATTGACAACTTTGTCATCTACTACACACAACGATTTAATATGAAATTAATGAAGATGCTTGCCTTTATTGTCGCTTTCCTTTGCTTCAATTTAGCGAATGCTCAAACAACAACCCCTACAGTAACGGTTAAAGGAAGAGTTTTAAACGATTCTACAGGTAAGCCACTACAATCTGCTACAGTAAGTTTAGTTGGCACAAAAAGAGGAACATCTACTGATGCTGAAGGAAACTTTAGTATTAAAGTGCCAGATGACGGAAAACCTCACAAACTTGCAATAAGTTATATTGGTTATGCAACAAAAGAAATAACCATTTCAGGAACAGCTACTGTTACTATTAAAATGAAGGAAAAAGCCAACGATGATGGCGGTGAAATTGTGATACAAACTGGCTATGGTGGAGGAATTAAAAAGAAAGAATTGGCTGCATCTGTATCTACAGTTGGAGCAAAAGATTTAAAAGATATTCCTGTAAATTCTGTTGGAGAAGCTTTAAATGGAAGACTAGCTGGTGTAACTGCAACAACTGCAGAAGGTAGCCCAGATGCTGATGTTACAGTTAGAGTTCGTGGTGGAGGTTCAATTACTCAAGACAATTCTCCTTTATACGTTATTGATGGTGTTATTGTTGAAAGTGGACTAAGTAATGTTGTTTTGCAAGATATTCAAGATATTAGTGTTTTAAAAGATGCTGCCGCAACTGCAATTTATGGTGCAAGAGGTGCAAATGGTGTTATAGTAATAACAACAAAAAGTGGAAAATCTGGTAAACTTAGGGTTTCGTACAATGCTTATTATGGGTTTAAATCTTTACCAAATACATTGGATGTAATGACACCAAACGAAATGGTTCTTTATATGTATGAGCGTTCTAGAGGTAGTTCTACTGAAATTAGTTCTTTTAATACAACTTATGTAAGTACTTGGGATAGTGTTAAGAATTTTGCACAATATAAAAATGTTAAACCTGTTGATTGGCAAAAAGAAGTTTTGGGCAACAAAGGTTACACAATGCAGCACAACATTAGTGCTAGTGGTGGATCTAAGAAAGTAACATATAATTTTGGCTACACATATCAAGATGATAAAGCGATTGTTAGAAATTCTTCTTACAAACGCCATCAATTAAATGCAAAAACTACTTATAAAATTACTTCAAAACTAAAATTAGATTTGTCTGCTCGTTACACCAATCAAAACGTTTATGGTGCAGGAACATCTGATGATAAAGGAACTTCATTTAACAGATTAAGACAAAGTGTAAAATTTAGGCCTTATGTTTTAGATGGGCAATCAATTGAAGATGTTGACCCTAATGATGATGCTGTTGGTAATGGGCTTTCTCTTGTAAATCCTATTAAACTTACCAATCAAGAGTATAAAAGAAAAACAACAAACGCATACAACATTACTGCGGCTTTAACATACAATATCAACAAAAAAATTACTTTTAAATCTACTTTTGGTATTGATAATAGCTTAATTGAAACACGCTCTTTTAGCGATTCTGTAACGCCAATTGCAACAATACAAAATGGTACAAATCCAATTATTGGTTTTGACACATTAAGAAAAAAATCATGGGTTAATAGTAATGTGCTTACTTATAGTTTGAAAAATTATAGAGGCAAACACGATTTAGACATTTTGTTGGGAGAAGAATCAAGAGCAGTGTCAACGATGAGTGTTTCTCATCAATCTAAAAGCATCAATAAATTTGCTTCAAGAGATTCTTTATTTGATGTTTACAATACTTTACCCGAATATGTAGGTTTTGGACAACAAGCTAAAGTAAAAGAATCTTACGTTTCATTTTTCACCAGAATTGGTTATACCTACAACAAAAAATATATTTTCAATTTTGTTTTAAGAACCGATGGAGCATCTAAGTTTATTGACGAAAATAAATGGGGACTCTTCCCATCTGCATCAGTAGCTTGGAGAGTATCTCAAGAAAAATTCTTTGATAAAGTTAAGTTTTTCGATGATGTGAAATTTAGAGCAGGCTTTGGTTCAAATGGTAATTCAAGAATTGGTGATTATTTATTTTCAACAGTATTTAATCCAAACAGTTATTATTATGGTTTAAATACAACTCCAGTATATGCTTGGTCATCTGCACAATTAGCTAACCAAAAAATTAAATGGGAATCTACCGTAAACAGAAACATTGGTATTGATTTAGTATTCTTGAAAAAGAAGTTAGAACTATCTGTTGATTATTATTACAATACATCTAAAGATTTATTACTAAACGCTAAAATTAATCCAACATTTGGATATCCTGAACAACTTCAAAATATTGGTAAAACAAAAAGTAGTGGGGTAGAGTTTCAGTTAAGTGCTAATATTCTTCAAAATAAAAAAGGATTTAATTGGAACGCCAATTTCAATATGTCTTTCAACAAAAACGAGATAGTTGAATTAAACAATGGATTAGATCATTATTTCCCTGATGCTAGTTGGGGTGTTTCTGGTCAGCCAGCAGATTATATTGTAAAAGTGGGTCAACCAGTTGGAGCCATTTGGGGGTTTGTAACTGATGGATTTTATAAAGTAGAGGATTTTAATTTCAATCCAACATCACAAGTTTATACCTTAAAATCTACCGTTGTAAAAAATAGTGCAATACCTGCTCAACCTGGAACAATTAAATTTAAAGATTTAAGTGGTAATGATACTGTTCAAAACTTGGAAAATGATAAGCAAATTATTGGCAATACAAATCCTAAGTTTACTGGAGGATTAAATCAACAGTTTACTTATAAAGGGTTTGATGCAAGTATTTTTATCAATTTCTCTTATGGTAATGATGTTTATAATGCTAATAAAATTGAGTTTACAAATGGGTACACCGCTAATTCAAATTTATTATCTATTATGAATAATAGATGGAGAACTGTAAATTCTGAAGGGCTTACTGTAACAGATCCAACAGAATTAGCTAACTTAAATGCAAACGCTACAATTTGGAAACCAATTAGAGATGCAGGTGCGTTCTATCCACATTCTTGGGCAGTAGAAGATGGTTCTTTTATTAGAATCAATAATATTACACTTGGTTATTCTTTGCCAGTTAAGATGCTTGCGAAATTGCATATATCTAAATTCAGGTTCTATATCACAGGAAATAATCTTGCAGTATTCTCTAAATACACTGGTTTTGATCCAGAGGTTAGCGTAAGAAAAAGTGGCCTTACACCAGGGCTTGATTATTCAGCCTACCCCAAAAGCCGTTCTTTCATTTTTGGATTAAATGTAAATTTCTAGACAAACAAAAACAACATAATGAAAAATATAAAATATATAATACTTGCAACATTGACGTTAGGTTTTGCAAGCTGCAAAAAGTTTTTAGATCAACAACCTATTACACAAGTTGCCCAAGACTTTGTTTTCAAAGATGTTGAAAATACAAGACGTGCTATTGCTGGTGTTTACAGCCAATTAACAGGAGACCAAGGTTATGGCATTAGGTTAAGTTTGTATTACTCTGTTGACAATGATGAAACACAAGGTCCTGGTGGAGCTTTTGATAATGATAGAAGAGATATGTCTCGTTATTATTTAACTGCAAGTAATGCACAATTAGAGAAGCCTTTTAATCAACTTTTCAAAGGAATTGAATTTGCAAATATTTGTATAGAGGCAATTCCAAAATCTCCAATATATACAAGTGGTTCAGATAAAGAAAAAGCACAAATGAAAAGAATGCTTGGAGAAGCATTAACACTGAGAGCTCAATATTATTTTGAAGCCATTAGAAACTGGGGTGATTTGCCAGCACATTTTGCTCCATCAGCTAATTTAATTAAAGTAAATGAATATCCTAGACGTGTTGGAAGCGATACTTTATATGATCATATTATTGAAGATTTAAAAACTGCTGCAACTTTAATGCCTTGGAGAAATGAAGTTGCAAGTATTGGTGATGATATTGATGAAAGAATTTCTAAAGGAACTGCAAAAGCTTTAAGGGCAAGAATAGCGTTGTTTCGTGGTGGATATTCTTTACGCCAAACATCTAAGCAAATGGAGCGTAGTGCAGATTATTTGAAGTACTACCAAATTGCGAGAGATGAGTGCAAAGAAATTATGGATGCAGGACAGCATACATTAAATCCAAGCTACAAATCTCTTTGGAAAGACCAAGTTTGTGCTCATGCAATAACAGATCCGAATGGTGAATTAATGTTTCAAGTGAGTGGTTTTGGTTTAGGTGGAGCTGCCGATTCAAAATTGGGATATTATAATGGACCAAGTGTTAATGGAAAAGGCAATAAAAGTATCAATATTATACCTAGCTATTTTTATCTTTTCGATTCAACGGATTTAAGAAGAGATGTAGCAATTGCACCATACACTGTACTTGCTGATGGGGCTAAAAAAACAGGTGCTGCTATAGCTGCAATGGTTGATGGAAAATATAGAAGAGATTGGATAAAAAGCCCTTCGTTTTCACCAAATGATAATGGACAATACTTTGGGTTAAAATGGCAAATTATTCGTTATTCAGACGTTTTATTAATGTTTGCCGAAGCTGAAAATGAATTAAGTAGTCCAACACCTGCAGCTTATGAAGCAGTGAATATGGTTCTTAGAAGAGCTCACGGTAAACCAGTAAATTCACCAGATGCAAGTGTAGATTTACCAGTTGTTTTTAATAAAGATGACTTCTTTAAAATGCTGGTTGATGAACGTAGCAGAGAATTGGGGGCAGAAGGAATTAGAAAATTTGATTTAATAAGATGGAACCTTTTAGCTACTAAAATTACCCAAACAAAATCTTTTTTAAGCAGCCTTGCAGCTACAGAGCCAACGTTACCAATTGACTTAGGCCCTTATGGTGGCTTAATTACAGTGCCAAAAGCTATGTACTCGATAAATAATTCAACAGCTGATGATAAAGCTATTTGGGCAAATTCTTTCTATAAAGCAGCTCCTTCAAGTGCACCAGCAGGAACAACAAAAGCAAGATGGTTTGATGTAAATGGAACAGGTGGATTTGATGTTGTTGATGTAGTTGTTGCACCAGCATCAACATCTCCAAGATTTGCTTATGGGTTTATACATAACAAATCAGAGTTAATGCCAATTCCTCAAACAGCATTAAATGCTAATTTTAATCTTACTCAAAATCCTAATTACTAAGAATGATTAAAAATATTTGATTTAACAAAAATGCCCTGCGAGAGTGGGGCATTTTTATTTTTAATACTCCTGCTGTGTATTTGATATGAGGCTATTCACTAGACCTCTTCTGAAATTTAAGCAACATCTAATAAAGCCATCACTGCGAGGAACGAAGCAGTCCCATTAAACACAGAAATCAATCAAATACAAAGATTGCTTTGCTTCATTCTTCGCAACGCCTTGCAATTGACGAAAACAGAAAAGTGTCGCTATAACAAACTATTTTCCGAAGAGGTCTATTTTGCTGTACCCCTACATCTACCAGAAGCTTCATTTTGATTAAATTTTTACCTATTCACCCCATTCTTTTATGCCAAAGCATCTTCGATTTACCTATGCTTCCCCAAGTTTTAGGTTGCAACATATTATGTTTAGGTAAAATGATGTTCTTCTTAAGCATAAACATCTTCCATTTAGGTTAAAACATCTTCCGTTTGGGTAGTCAGGGGCAAAAAAATTGGCTTGTGGCTAAAAGCATTCATCATTTAACTTAAACACATTATGTTTAAGCCTAAACGTTTGGGTATACAAGGGCAAAACTTTAGGTTTATAGCCTAAAAGCATCATCATTTAACCTAAACACATTATGTTCAAGCCTAAACGTTTGGGTATATAAGGGCAAAACTTTAGGTTTATACCCTAAAAGTATCATCATCTAACCTAAAAACATCACCTTTTTACCTAAACGAATGCTGCGTTTAGGTAATTGTGAAATGCTAAAGCTAATCTAATAGTTCAGCATAAATAAAATATGTTACTGATCAAGAATATTACTTTTTAGATTTTGCCTTCTTTTTTTTCTTCTTGTTAGTATTTTTATTAAGATGATAGATTTCTTCTGTTTTAACTAACAAACCAAGAAATTCTTTGTGTAGATAGTTATCTTTTTTTAGAACAGGCTCAACTAAATTAGTGATATCATCTAAATCATATCCCTTTGCATGCTTCGATTTTTTTAATAGAGAACCATACATACATAATGCAGTAGCCAATCTTAAATTCATACCGGCAGAATCAATATTTAAAGGACTACTATTAGGGATTTTTACAAGCATTTGAATGGCACTATCACTTTTCTCTTTTTTATATTGAATTGATAAATCTGCAAGTTTTTCGTTACTAGCAATATTGGCTTTTGCTAACTCAATTTCAAAAACAGCCATAGCACTATGCCCGCTGCCAACTTCTCCACCTGCAATGGTGCTAGTAGCATCTGTAATGGCATCTTTTTTATTATCAAAGCCAATCAATCTATATTGCTTTACAGTATTGCTATTAAATTTAATACTTACAAAAGCATCTTTTGCAACCGCATAAACAGTTTTGGTAAATTCTTTAACAAGCACTTTTTCTGCTTCTTGAATGTTATCTAAATAAGCAAAATTTCCATTCCCTTTTTTTGCAAGAATTTCTAATTTGCTATCTTTATAATTACCCATTCCTACACCAATGCAAGTAAGATAAATACCACTATTTTTTTGAATTGTAATAATGTCTTCAAGTTCTTTATCAGTTGTTTGTCCAACATTAAAGTCTCCATCTGTAGCAAGAATTACTCTGTTGTTTCCTCCAACTATAAAACCATCTTTTGCAACACCATAAGCTATTTTGATAGCATTTGCACCTGGGGTATCTCCAGCAGCTTCTAAAGAATCTATTACATTTTTTATATGTTTTTTATCGCCACCACTAGTTGATGGAAGTTCTACATCAACACCACCACCATAAGTAACAATGGCAACTCTATCTTTATCTCTTAAATTATCTACAAGCATTTTAAATGCAGCTTGTAATAGTGGTAATCTGTTTGGACGTTCCATTGAACCAGAAATATCTATTAAGAAAACTAAATTGCTAGGAGGTACGCTGTCTAAATTAATTTTAGGAAAACTTGTATTGATGAACAATAAATTATTATTCTTATTCCAAGGGCAAGTTGTTTGATACGTTTGACTGGTAACTTTTTTATTGTCTAAGTTAGTGCTATCCCTAAAATCAAAATAATTCAACATTTCTTCTATTCTAACAGCATCAATAGGAACAGTTAATCCATTGTTTATAAAACGTCTGATATTGCTATAGGCTGCTCTATCTATATTAAGTGCAAAACCAGTTTCTGGATTAGTAACAGCTTTTACAAAATCATTTTCTACAAGTGTAGAGTAACTTTCTCCAGTATTTTCTAAAAGACTTGTTTTATCTACATCTAAGTCTTTCGTTTTTGAGGCAAGATTATTTTTTCTAACAGAAATAACTTCATTCAGTAATTTCAATGTTACTGTATTATACTGATTAGTATTTAATGCAACTTTTAATGGTTCATATCCATCCAAACTTAAATACATTGTATCTAATGCCAATCTGGTAGGAAATCCAAAACTACCATCACCACCATTGGTTAGTGGATATCTGCCCGATGAGAAAAGTTTTATTCTTACTTCAGGTAATGGAGAGCCTTTTTCGTCTCTAACAATACCACGTAAATAGTATTGCCCAAACGTATTTAAAATTAATATAAACAAGCAAGATATAAGCAGCAATAGTCGCTTCATTGTAAGGGTTGTTTTTGATGAACCTTTGTATAAAATGAAATAATCATTCGTAATATTTTGCAAGGTTAAGGAGAAGAATGTTAAAAAAAATGCAAGAAAATAAATTAAGCAAATGCTGGCATCGTTTTCGCATTAAAAGTGCACATTATTATGTAGGGGTCTAATTTTGAAATCAATAAAATTGCATTTATGAAAAAGATTGTTTTGCCAATTCTTAGTTTGTTTTTTATATACAAATCAAATTCTCAAAAAAATAGCATTGAATTTTACACAAGTAAAGCACCGTTTGCAATGCCAAAAATAGAACAACCAAAATTTGCTAATAAAACTTATAACATAAAAGATTATGGTGCTGTTGCTGATGGTAAAACCCTTTGCACCAAAGCGTTTGCAAGTGCTATTGATGAATGCAATAGAAATGGTGGGGGCGTTGTTCTTGTTCCAACAGGTACTTGGCTTACTGGCCCTATAGAATTAAAAAGTAATGTTAACATCAATACCGTAAAAGGAGCTACAATACAATTTACAACAGATCATACACAATACCCAATCGTTAAAGCTGGTTCTACTAGCGGAAGTTTTACACCTGCATCACCAATATACGCTTACGATGCAGAAAATATTGCAATTACTGGAGAAGGTATTTTTGATGGTGCTGGAGATAGTTGGAGACCAGTAAAGAAAAGCAAAGTGTCTGCAACAACTTGGGCTGAAATGAATAAAACTGGCATATTAAGTAATGATGGAAAACTTTGGTGGCCAAGTAATGAAGCAATGTTGGGAGAAGATTATCTAAAGAAAATAAAAAAAGAGAAAGCAACCTTAGCTGCTGAAGATTATTTGCCAGCAAGAGATTTTTTAAGACCTTATATGCTGTATTTGGTTGGCTGTAAAAATATTTTAGTTCAAGGGGTAACATTGAGAAATTCACCCAAGTTTGTTTTTTATCCAACACGTTGTACAAACCTTACTGTAAACAGTGTAAATGTATACAACGATTGGTGGGCTCAAAATGGTGATGGCATTGATATAAGTGCTTGTAAAAATGTAGTAATCTATAACACTACTTTAAGTGTTGGCGATGATGGAATTTGTATGAAAAGCAGTGGTAAAAATGCTGATGTAAATGATGCAAATTTGCAAAATATTTTAATTGCAGAATGCACTGTTTACAGAGCTCATGGAGGTTTTGTAATTGGAAGTAATACAGATGGTGGAATGAAAAATATTTATGTTGCTA
>JANYEB010000235.1 GCA_025363355.1 Chitinophagaceae bacterium
TTCTTTTTAGGAGCACACGAAAATAAAACAGATGTGCTGATGACAGTAGCTGAAAAAATGTTTACAAATTTATTATTCATAAATGGTTGTTTTTTTGTTGAACGTTTGTAATTGCAAACGAAAATATGGATTATAGAATTATTAGCTTTTAAGTTCTGTTGTCAACCTATTTCAAAAACTTTAAAATCTCTTCACTATCTGGTTTTACATTGCTAGGAAAATACGCTAATAGCTTTCCATTTTCATCTAAAATAAATTTGTTAAAATTCCATTTTATTTCAGCATCTAGTATACCGTTTTCAGATTTATTACAAAGCCATTTGTAAATAGGTGAAATAGCTGATCCTTTTACATCAATTTTAGAAGATAAAGGAAACGTTACACCATACCTACTTTTGCAAAAAGTTTGTATTTCTGCTTCTGTGCCAGATTCTTGTCCACCAAACTGATTGCAAGGGAATCCAATAATTACTAGTTGATTTTTCTTTAGCTCATACAATTTTTCTAATCCTTCGTATTGAGGTGTGTATCCACAAGCAGATGCAGTATTTACAACTAATATTTTCTTGCCTTTATAACTTGCAAGATCTATTGTTTTTCCTTCAATACTTTTTATTTTAAACTGATGTATAGAACTTGTTTTTTGAAGCATAGTGAAAGAGAATAAAGCAATGATTGAAAGTGCTAAAAAGATTTTTTTCATATAGTTTTTGTTTATTGTTTTTCGTAACAACCAATATCAGCAGCTGAGCCAACTGGTCTTGGTTTACCATTTAAATCGAAAGCTAAAGTTGAACCAATTGCTGCATCAATACAAGGCGAACCATCTTTTAATTTAAAATCATAAATTCTTTTATTGTAATCAATTGTTGTAAAAAGTGGGTCTGCTGCACTTAATGCATTTGTAAAATTAATGTCTGCCGGAATTGTTTTATGCTTGTATAAAATATTTGTCATTGTTGCAGTGAAACCAGTGCCAGATTTTTTTACAGTCTGAATTTCATCATCAACAAATCCACCCTCTCCATAAATAATGCTATTATTAATTATTGCAGTTAAGCTGTCAAAAAATACATCATTTTCATTGGTATTGCTTAAAATGATTAATGGTTTTTTATGTGACAGATAATAGTTGCTAATACTAACAAATGTGCAATGATTAAAAGTGTAATTTCCACCAGAAATGGCTGCAAAACCAGTTCCAACATTACTTACCAAACAATTTCTACCAGTTACACTACTATTGGTTCCACCAATAGCTACATCATAAATATTATCAAAAACACACTCATTCAATGTTAGTTTTGGATTACTATTCATTGATGGGTTGATGGCTATTGTACCTTGATAAGCATTTTTTAAAATGCAATATTGCAATACATTGTCTTTGCTGTTATCTCTAAAATAAATGCCTGGCCAACTACCCGGATAATCTTTATAAGGATCATCAATTCTGATTCCTTGAAAAATAATTTTATCACTAGCAGCAGTATCTCCAATGGCTATTAAAGTTCCATCGATAATAATAGGGGCATTGGGATGAATGTAAATTTCAGTTCCTTTGGGTATTGTCAATTTTTTGTTTTGATTAACTATCAAACTTCCTAAAATAACGATTGGTAAATCATTTGTAAAGCTGCTGTCTTTTGTTACCACAACATCTTTCATAAACCTTGCATTCTTTCCATAAGCTTCAAGTTGAATCCATTTAGTGTTACCATTAAATTGAATTTTAATACTATCTCTCACTAAAAAAGGAAGGTTAGCAATATTTGGGTCTATACGAACAGTTGCAAAAAAATACAGACTATCATTTGCTTCCATTTCTACGTTTTTAAAACTAGTTCCAGGAAGTCCATCAACATTTAATTTAAAAAAAGAGGCAGCACCACCCATTAATTCAATAGAACTAATATTAAGTTTTGCATCGTTTTGATTAAAGAGTTTTAAGTATTGTGTTGTTGAGCCAAGTGTTGTGAAAACAGTATCAAAATGCAGGGTATCTTCTGATGCTCTAAGCAAAGCATCACCACTTGTAATGAATGATTCTTTTTTGCAAGATGTAGCAAGCAATAAAAAACTGCAAATGAAAAACCCGAAATATTTTAGTTTGAAAAAACGTTTCATTGCATCAAATGTAAGGAGGAAAATAAATATAGATTTGATATTATAAATAAATTGAATAGAACAAAGATAAACGCAGATGAAACCGATTCTCACAGCATTTGTTTTTCACCACATAGACACATAGAATAGAAGTTAATTCTAGTTTCTTTCTATCAAAAAAGATTTAAATAAATCTGTGTTCATCCGCACAATCTGTGTCATCAGTGTTCTAAACAGTGCAAGCAACAGTTGCAATACTTAGTTTAGTATTGTTAATTTTAAGAATCTCACTGCCACAAGCTTCCAAAGTTGCACCAGTTGTAATTACATCATCTACCAATAAAATATGCCTTGCTTCAATGGTTTTTTCATTTACAACTTTAAAAACACCATCCATATTTTGCCAGCGATTGATGCGATTTTCGTGGGTTTGAGTTTCAGTAAAAATGGTTCTAATAACTGCATTATACAAAATCGGTTTTTGCCAAACAGATTCAATGCCTTGGCAAATTGCCATTGCTTGATTATAGCCTCGTTTAAATTCTTTTTTTGAATTTAGTGGTAAGGCTATCAAAGCATCTACACTATTAAATCTTTTTGAGTTCATTAATTGATGACCCAATAGTTTGCCCAAATAAATGCCTACTTCTTTATTGCCTTTGTATTTTAATTGCACCATTAAATGTTGTAGCAAAGATTCTTTTGTATAGTAATAACTTGCTGTGGAAGCTTCTATGTGCATTCGTCCATAAAATATTTTTTCTGTAGGATTTTGTGATGCATTTGCAAAATCCGTTACAGGTAATTCAGTTTGGCATTTTGCACAAAGTAAATCTTGCTGATTTAAAATATCTGTGGCACAACCCAAACAATTATGTGGGAACAATAAATGTGAAACACAGTTTTTGAGCGTTGAAAGAATGTTTTGCATTGACTAACAAATGATTATTCAAAAGTATGCAAAAATGCAGTCAACTAAATATTTTAATAAAACAAAAAGTTGTCTATTAAAACAGCCTTCTTTAAAGAAATTATTTTTGATTATAGTAGGTATTGAATAAAAAAGATTGTGTAGGTATCTGTAGTAAGATTTGTAAAATAAAAAACCACTATTTTCACTATATGAAAACATTGCTTTCTCTTTCCTTAATATTTTCTCTCTTCATTTTTTCGTGTAAACAAAAAAATCGCAAACCTGTTGCTACAGACAAAACCATTACTGGACAAACGTCATTTAATAACCTTTTTTTTGATAGTATTCAACTTGAAAAATTTCTTGCAAAAGATTCTTCATTTGCAAAATATAAAGAACAGTTTTATGATTTTTATAAAGAAAGAAATTATCAGTTTGCTTGGTTTGATACAAGTGGTCTTGCAGAACAAACTCATAACTTCTACAACCTTTTAAATGCAACAGTTTCAGAACTTCAAGATAGCAGTTTGTTGAACTTAAAATCAATAAAATCGTATCAATATTTTACAGAAAATTCTGTAAAAAAATTTAAGCAACAAGAGGTGTTAAATGCTGAACTATTAATTACTGGTCAGTTTTTTAATTATGCAGCAAAAGTGTATAAAGGAATTGATGTAGATGCAACAGAACTAGGTTGGTTTATACCCAGAAAAAAAGTTGATTTAAGTAGTTTGCTAGATTCTGTGTTAAGCAATAAAGCCAAGCAAGCAGCAGTTTATATACCATTTAACTCACAATATAAAAAACTAGAAGAACAGTTGCAATTCTTTTACCAACTTCAAAAAAAATATCCAACAGATACTATTGCAAATATTCCTAAAAATATTTTAATAGGAGATAGTTCTAATCTTACAATTGAACTAAAACAAAGACTTTTTTTGTTGGGAGATTTGGCACAAAACGATAAAGTTAAAATGTTTGATAGCACTTTACAAAAAGCTGTCAAACATTTTCAAAAAAGATTTGGATTGCCTGTAAATGGCACCGTAGGCAACAAATTAATTGATCAATTAAATATTCCAATCAAAAAAAGAATTGAAACAATTTTAATCAATATTGAAAGGGCAAGATGGCTGCCAGCAGAGAAAGACAGTAACTATTTTTTAGTAAATATTCCTGAGTATAAACTGCACGTTTTTGATGGCACTATTAATACTTGGGATATGGATGTGATTGTTGGAAAAGCCGCAACAGGCACAGTTATTTTCAATGGTAATCTTAAGTATATTGTGTTTAGCCCCTATTGGAATATACCATCAAATATTGTTAAGAATGAGATTTTGCCAGGCATAAAAAGAAATAGAAATTATCTTGACAAAAACGATATGGAAAAATATGGTGGCGATGATAATTTACCAATGATTCGTCAAAAACCTGGTCCTAAAAATTCTTTAGGATTAGTGAAATTTTTATTCCCAAATAACTTCGATATTTATTTTCACGACACACCCAATCGAGATTTGTTTACTGCCAATAATCGCAACTTTAGTCATGGTTGTATTAGACTTGGAGAACCCAAAAAGTTTGCTGAATATTTATTGAGAAATGATACCACATATACAAGCAGTAAAATTGATAGCTTAATGAATTTGCCAAAAGAGAAGTGGATTACGCTGCCAAAATCAATTCCTGTTTTCATAGTTTATTTTACTAGTTGGGTTGATAAAAATGGCGTGCTGAATTTTAGAAATGATATTTATGGACACGATAGTAAAATGAGTGAAAAACTGTTTGTAAAATAGATACATCTTATTTCATTAATTTGCAATATGAAGATTATTGAAGTAACCAATAGTACTACACAACAAGAGTTTATTCTGGCGAATGTTATCATTAATAAAAATACTGAAAACTATATTAGACCATTAGATAGTGAGATTGATGACATCTTCAATCTTGCTAAAAATAAAAACTATCAATTTGGCAAAACCAATCGTTGGATTCTAAAAGATGATACAGAAAATTTAATTGGTCGCATAGCTGCATTTACTAATTCAAAATACATTAATAAGGGAACAGATTTTGCAACTGGTGGTGTTGGTTTTTTTGATTGTATTAATAATCAAGATGCAGCTATTCTCTTGTTCAATGCTGCCAAACAATGGTTGATAGCACAAGGAATGGAAGCAATGGATGGGCCAATTAATTTTGGTGATAGAGATAAATATTGGGGTTTATTGGTTGAAGGTTTTGATATACCTCCTATTTATGGAATGCCTTTTAACGCTACATATTATGCAGCTTTATTTGATAACTATGGCTTTAAAAATTATTACAACCAATATTGGTTTAAGATGAGTGTTGATGATGATTTGCCAGCCAAATTTCAAGAAAGATACCAACGTTTTAAAGTAAAGGCAGATTATAGTGCAAGACATTTAGAGATTAAGCATTTAGAGAAATATGCATCTGATTTTACAACTATTTACAATACAGCTTGGGCTCAACATGGCGAAGCAAAAAGTATTACGCTTGATGAAACGCTAAAGCTTTTTAAAACAATGAAACCCATTTTGGATGAAAGAGTTGTTTGGTTTGCATATTATAAAGAAGAGCCAATTGCAATGTTCATCAATATTCCAGATGTTAATCAGTTTATAAAAGGATTTAACGGTAAATTGGGTTTGTGGCAAAAACTACAACTAGTTTATAGAAAATCTACAATGAAACGTCAGAAATTATTAGGATTAGTTTTTGGTGTTGTTCCTAAATATCAGGCATTGGGAATTGATAGTTTTTTAATTCAGTCTTGTGGGTATCATATGCAACATAAAGGTTGGTACGATAGTTATGAAATGGGTTGGGCTGGAGATTGGAATCCTATAATGCACAATATTTATAAAAGTCTTGGTGGCAAGCAAAGTCGTAAAATGACTACTTATCGTTTTATTTTTGATGAAGCAAAACATAGTTTTGAAAGACATCCTGTGATGGATTATAAATAACAAAAAAGGCATACTTAATGGTATGCCTTTTTTGTTATTTATTCATTTTACAACCTCTCATACAAAGCTCTCAATTTCTCTCTTGTCATAATAGTTTCCCAATCTTTGCCTAAAGCGTTTTCCCATAATGGTTTCATACCAAGACTCACGTTCATCATAGTATCAAATTGTTCTTCGGTTAATCCTTTGCAAATTCCAACAGGAATTTCAATATTATTTTTCTCAACCATTTGTTTAAACTCTGCCACACCTTCAGGGTAGTATTCTTCCAAATGATTCATCACAATACAATTTCCAATGCCATGTTTTGTACCTAATAAATAACTTAAACCATAACTCACAGCGTGTGCCACACCAACTTGGCTATAAGCAATGCTCATTCCACCAGCATAACTTGCCATCATTAGTTTATCATCATAAGTATCATTCCATTCATCATTGCCTAAAAATACTTCTCTGCAAAGTCCTAATGCTTTCTCTCCATAGCTTTTACTAAACTCATTTAAGTAAGTTCCTGTAAGACTTTCAATACAATGAATATAACAATCCATACCAGTATAAAAACGTTGATTTACTGGTGCATCTTTACACAATTCAGGGTCTAATACAATTTGATCAAATGGTGTAAAATCACTATTCATACCAAGCTTTCTTGTTGGGCCTGTTAATACAGTTGTTCTACTAACCTCTGCACCAGTGCCACTTAAAGTAGGAATGCCAACTTTATAAACGCCAGCACATTTCACTAAATCCCAACCTTGATAATCTGCACTACTACCAGGATTGTTTATCATTAAACCAACAGCTTTTGCCAAGTCCATAGCACTGCCTCCACCAATTCCTATTACCCCACTAATGGTTCCAAACTCATCTTTTAATTGTTGAGCAAGTTTATCAACTTGAGTGGTTTTAGGCTCATAAGTTACATCTACAAAAATAATTTTATCATTGCCTTGTAATGGCACACGATTAGGCAACGCTTTTCCTTCAAAGAAATGATCTACTAAAAATATCATTGGAGCATTTACCTTACGATGAGGAGCAAGAATTTCGTTTAATTGATTAAAACTACCACGACCATAGACCACATAGTTTACCAACTTTAAATTACGGAACTGCATAAAATTATTTTTGTTGCTTGGCAAAAGTGATAAAAAAAGAGATTGGAAATAAAATAAAAAGATAGTTACTACATTGTATGTTATTAATAAGCAAAAATATTGACTTAAGTGTGTTAAAAATTATTCTCACTTTTTGTAAGTATGGCAAAACTTATTCGTAAATATGTTCGTAAATATCATTTCACAACTAAAATTTAAACAAAATGAAAAAATTATTAATGAGTGCTGTTATCGTAATGGCAATTGGGTTTACTGCTTCTGCTCAAACAGCTCCTGCAAAAGAAAAAAAAGCTAAGACAGAAAAAAAAGTAGCTTTAAAAGATCACGTTTGCACCGATGCTTGTCATAAAGCAGGCAAATGTGTTTTGGTACACGGAGAAAAAGGACACAAATGTGGTGAGGCTTGTAAAAAAGCAGCGTAGTATTTTCTAATTTTTTTTATCAAGCTACAGTTTTACTAATAAAATCTGTGGCTTTTTTATGCACATTAAACGTAAATCTACAATCAATAAATCGTAAATAATTTTCAATCCTTATCTTGCATCTTGTATGGATAAGTTTATCGTTTCGGCACGTAAATATCGCCCACAAGCATTTAATACAGTTGTGGGTCAAGCACATATTACTACCACACTAAAAAATGCTATTAAAAATAATCAATTAGCACATGCTTTTTTATTTTGTGGACCTCGTGGTGTGGGTAAAACAACCTGTGCAAGAATACTTGCCAAAACAATTAACTGCACTAATTTACAGCCAGATGGAGAAGCTTGTGATAAATGTCAAAGTTGCAAAAGCTTTAACGATGGTGCATCTTTAAACATTCATGAATTAGATGCTGCTAGTAATAATTCTGTAGATGATATTAGAAGTTTGGTTGAGCAAGTAAGGTTTTCTCCACAAGCAGGAAAATACAAAATTTATATTGTAGATGAGGTTCATATGTTAAGTGCAAGTGCATTTAACGCTTTTCTTAAAACCCTTGAAGAGCCACCATCATATGCTATTTTTATTTTAGCAACAACCGAAAAACATAAGATACTTCCAACCATATTATCTCGTTGTCAAATATTCGATTTTAAAAGAATTACAACCAACGATACTGTTGAACATTTGCAAGAAATTGTTAATAAAGAAGAGATAAAAGCTGATAAAGCATCGTTGCAAATCATTGCCCAAAAAAGCGAAGGTTGTATGCGTGATGCGTTGAGTATTTTAGATAAGATTGTAAGCTTTGCAAATGGAGAAGTAACCTATCAAACCACTATTGATCATCTTAACATTCTTGACCATGATTACTATTTTAAGCTGCTAGATTTTTTGCAAAAACAAAATATGGCTAGTGCAATGTTATTGTATGATGAAGTGAATAGTAAGGGCTTTGAAGGTGATACGGTTTTAACTGGTTTTGCAGAATTTTTAAGAAATATTCTGGTGTGCAAAGATGCTCGTGCTGCACGTTTATTAGATGTTGTTGAAGGAATGCAGGAAAAATATTATACAGTATCTCAAACTGCTAGTGCTGCATATTTAGTGAGTGCTTTAAATATTTTAAACGAGGCTGAGATTAATTATAAAATGGCTCGCAATAAAAAATTGCACGTTGAATTGGCTATTATTAAACTTAATTTCCTACAACAAGCTATTGATTTATCTGTTACAGATAATGGTGTTGTAAAAAAAAAACGAGTTGATGCACCTGTAGCCATTCGATACAAAACAATAATGCCTTATGCTACTAAAGCAGAAGCAAAAATGGTTGATCAAAAAGCAGTTTTAAAAATAGAAACAAACGAGAAACAAGAAACAAGAAACGAACAAGAAACAGTAAACTATAAACCACAAACAGTAGTTAGTGAACCTGCAAAAAATAGTTATCAATCAGAAGTTAGAAATCAGAAATCAGAAACGGGTGCTAAAAAATCTTTGCTAGAAATCCTGCGTCAAAAAGCAGGGGATAAATATACTGTTGAAGAAGTTAAAGAAGCATTACCACTTGACTTAGAAACATTACAACAATGTATTGACAAGTACATTTTAATATTAGAAAAAGAAGGAGGAAAACTTTCCACTATCAGCAATTTTAAACGTGCAGAATTAGTTATTGAAAATGAGTTGCAATTTAAAATTAAGGTTGGAACATTGGTTTCGCAAAAATCAATAGAACAAGAAAAACTTGCTTTTGCAAATGTGTTACAAGAAACTTTTTTCAATCCTGCTATTCATTTTTCAGTAGAAGTTGTTGAAGGCGAAGTTGAAGAGATTTCTCCAAACAAATCAATGAATAGTCGTGAAAGGTTTGAATTTATTGCAGCACAATATCCAATGGTCAAAGTGTTGAAAGATAGATTGAGATTGGACTTGGATATTATTTAACTAGTCGTATCGTAGTGCATTTATAGGATTTAGTTTAGCAGCTTTATTTGCAGGATAAACACCTGCCAATAATCCAACAGCTGTGCAAATAACAACACCACCAATTACCCAAGCCCAAGGAATTACAAATCCAGTTTTTAAAAGTATTGACACACTATTTCCTATCAGAATGCCTAAAAATATTCCAACGGCTGCACCAATAATGCTAATAATCATACTTTCAAAAAGAAACTGGTATTTGATATCTTTTCGTTTGCCGCCTAAAGCTTTGATTAAACCAACTTCTCTTGTTCTTTCATTAACTGCCACCAACATTATATTCATTAAGCCAATGGCTGCACCAAGCAAAGTAATTAAACCAATTACACCAGCAGCACCTGAAATGCCACTTAAAAATCCAATAAATATTTCAGCAAATTTGTCGCTTTTTTCAACCACAAAATTATCTGCATCTATGGGCTGCAGTTTTCTTACAGCCCTAAAAACACTAGTAGCTTCTCCTGTAGCTGCATCTAAATCAACAACACTATTTACCATTACTCCAATTAAAAAAGAACTGGATGCGTCTTTGTATTTTCTTGAGTTATTATAGGGTGTAAAAACAATATCATCAACACGCCCCATACTACTGCCTTTACTTTTTAACAACCCAATAATTCTGTATGGCATCCCACTAACACGAATAATTTTATCTACACAATTTTGGCTTTGTTCTGCAAAAAGTTTTGTAGCAATATTGCTTCCAATTAAACAAACATTTCGTCCACTTTGTACATCTAAACTATTTAGATTTCTACCTTGTTCAATTTTATAACCAGTTACTTCTAAATAATTTTCATCGCCACCCCATACAGCACAAACAGGATTTGTTTTTTTGTTTTCAAAAGCACATTCTATGTTTCTTCCACCACGCAAGTAAATGCTAACTTTTGCAGGAAAATTGAAATTGTTTTTAAAAAACTCAGCATTGTCTCGGTTAATTGGTTTATCTAAATTTGATTTCTTTTGAACCAATCCTCGTTTAGAAACAGCTGCATCATTTCCACCACCATGACCAAACCTAATATTGCTTTCCTTAAACCTAATATTAAAAGCATTGGCACCCATTGATGAAAAACTTTCTGTAACACTTTGATTCATTGCTTGAATGGCAGTAATAATACCAATCAATGCCATTATACCAAATGCAATAATGGCAACAGTTATACCTGTTCTAAGTTTGTTACTTTTAACAGTTGCATAAGCCAATAAATAAGTATCCTTGATTGTCATTTGTTAAGTTGAGAAAATCAAAAGTAGCTGAAATTAAATTGCTGCATTTGCCGATTAAATAAAAATTTACACTTATATCACCCACTCAATTTCTCCAAATCTAAAACTATCGTTTAATCCATTTTCAACTTGTAATTCTCCAGATGAATTAACAGACTTAATGATGCAATTGAATTTGATGTTCGCCTTTTTCAGGGTTACTTCTTTATTCTTTTTATAAAGATGATTGTTATAGCTAATTAAAAGTTGATGATTGTTTTCACTTAGTAAAACATTATACCAAACATCAATACAATTACAAAGCTCTTTTGCCAGTTCAATTACATTAGAATTCTTACCGGTAATTTGTTTTAAAGAAACTGCATTCATTAAATTTTTGTCAAAAGCTATTTGATTAATGTTGATGCCAATACCAATTATTGCATAACGTTTGTTATTGTGATTTGTGGTTTCAATTAAAATCCCTCCTGCCTTCTTGTCTTTCCAAAAAATATCGTTACTCCACTTTATGGCAGTTTCATCGCCAGCATATTTGCTAAAAAAATCATAGCAACCCAAAGCAGCTATTGCAAGTAAATTGAATTGATTTTGTATATGAACGGTAGAAATATCTGCAATTATGGTAAGAATAATATTTTCTCCTTGCAAAGCCTCCCATTTTTTGCCTATTTGCCCTCTTCCATTAGTTTGTTCTTGGGCAAAAATGGCAGTACCACTGTCAGCCAAATTTTGTTTAACTAATTCAAGGGCATAATTATTGGTGCTATCCACAGCCAAAAGTTGGATAAACGTAGAGCCTAATTTTACAGAAGGTTGATGCGTTGACAAAAGAGTATTACTTTTGGCAAAAATAAAAGAATCAGGTTTATTGTTTGTAGTTAATCGTTTTGATAAATACAACCCACAACTATAAACCACAAACTATAAACAAAAGAATTTGGAACCATTAATTTTACTAGAAAGTCGCAAAAAAGCACCAACTAAGCTTGCGAAAAATTCAAAGATTTACAAAACAATTATTAAAGCTATTCAAGATAAAAAAGGAGAGCATATTGTTAGTTTGGATTTGAGAAAAATTAACGAATCAGTCTCTGATTTTTTCATTATTTGCACAGCAGGAAGTGGTCCTCAATGCAAGGCTATCATTGATAATATTGAAGATCAGGTATTAGCTGTTTGTGGCGAAGCACCTTATAAACAAGAAGGAAGACAATCACTACAGTGGGTTTTAATCGATTATGTGAATATCGTTGTTCACGTGATGCAATCAGCAACAAGAAGTTTTTACAATTTAGAAGAAATGTGGAGCGATGCAGAAGTATCGGGTCACAATGATTAATACAAATTTGAGCAACCGTAATATGTCAGAAGAAATAAAAATGGAAGATAAGCAATCTACCCAAAACAAGCCTGTTGATCAGTCTAAAGAAGAGAAAAATCAACAAAACAAGCCTTTGCAAGACCGTTTGTTTGAAGAAAAACCGCAACGTAAAGGACCTAAATTTAGTATCTATTGGGTATATGGGCTCATTCTAGCAGCACTTATTGGCTCTACTTTATTTGGTGGTGGTTTAAAACCAGAAGCAGCTAAATTAAGTGAACAAGAGTTTAGGCAGTATATGCTTTTAGGTGGAGATGTTGAGAAGATAGACCTTGTTAAAAACAAGGATCTCGTAAGAATATATATGAAACCAGATAGCATTAGAAAACCCTTCTATGCTAGAAAATTTCCTAATGTAAAATACGACCCCACTAAAATAAAAGGCGTTCCTATTTTTCAGTTTGAAATCTCTGACTCTAAAACTTATCCAGAAAATATTAGAAATTTCTGCAAAGACAATCATATTGAAGAAATAGATGTAACTATCACAACCGACCCAGATTTCTTTGGTCCATTTAGCACATCCCTAATCTCAATTTTAATAATGGTTGGAGCAATGGTTTTGCTAATGCGTAAAATGGGTGGAGGAGCAGCTAGTGGTGGCCCAGGTGGAATTTTCAACATAGGAAAATCAAAAGCAACTTTGTTTGATAAAGGAACAAAAGTAAACATCAATTTTGGTGATGTTGCAGGATTAGATGAAGCTAAGGTTGAGGTAATGGAAATTGTAGATTTCCTTAAAACACCTAAAAAATATACGGCACTTGGAGGTAAAATTCCAAAAGGTGCATTATTAATTGGCCCTCCAGGAACAGGTAAAACATTATTAGCAAAAGCAATGGCTGGCGAAGCTCAAGTGCCTTTCTTTAGTTTAAGTGGTAGTGATTTTGTTGAGATGTTTGTTGGTGTTGGTGCTAGCCGTGTGAGAGATTTGTTTAAACAAGCTCGTGAAAAAGCTCCTTGCATTATTTTTATAGATGAGATAGATGCTATTGGTCGTGCAAGAGGTAAAAATGCTGTAATGAGCAACGATGAAAGAGAAAATACTTTGAACCAATTGCTAGTTGAAATGGACGGTTTTGGTGGAGATAGCGGTATTATTATTCTTGCTGCAACCAACCGTCCAGATGTATTAGATTCTGCACTACTTCGTCCAGGAAGATTTGATAGACAAATTACGATTGATAAGCCAGATGTTAAAGGTCGTGAAGCTATTTTTAAAGTGCATTTGGGGCCAATTAAAGTTTCAGAAAAATTAGATATCTATAAATTGGCAGAGCAAACTCCGGGTTTTGCAGGTGCCGATATTGCAAATGTTTGTAACGAAGCTGCGTTAATTGCTGCTCGTAATAACAAAGATGCAGTTGATATGAAAGATTTTCAAGATGCTATTGATAGAGTGATCGGTGGATTAGAGAAGAAAAATAAAATCATTGCACCACACGAAAAATCTATCATTGCTTATCACGAAGCTGGTCACGCAGTTTGTGGTTGGTTTTTAGAACATGCTTATCCATTGCTTAAAGTAACCATTGTGCCAAGAGGTACTGCTGCTTTGGGCTATGCACAATACACGCCAAAAGAACAATACTTATACGATATTGAACAATTAACAGATCAAATTTGTATGACTTTGGGTGGACGTGCTGCTGAAGAAATTTTCTTTGGTAAAATATCTACTGGTGCAAGTAACGATTTACAACAAATTACTCGTATTGCATATAGTATGGTAACTGCTTATGGTATGTGTGAAAGAATTGGTAATGTTAGTTTCTACGACCCATCTCAAGAAAATACTTTTACAAAACCTTATAGCGAGGAAACTGGAAAAATTATTGATGAAGAGGTTAGAAAAATTATTGACCAAGCATACATTACAACAAAGAAACTATTAACCGAAAAAAGAGAACAAGTTGAATTGTTAGCTAAAGCATTACTTGATAAAGAAGTGTTGCACAAGAGCGATGTAGAAGAATTAATTGGCAAAAGACCTTTTGAAGAAAAAAAGATTTTAGAAGTAGAAGAAATAATTATTGCACCTCCTGAAACTTCAGTAGTTGCAAATACAATAATTGATACTAACGATACTGTTTAAAAATGTCGCTTACTACCAGAGAAAATATTTTAAATAAAATAAGACAGGCACTCACTAAACCAGTGCCTGTTCCTTTTGTTGATAGAAGTAGTAACGAATTTGTTTATCAGCCTCCAACACAAGATATAGAATTAGAATTTGCCGAAAACTTTACCAAACTACAAGGCAGGTTCTCTTTTTGTGCCAATAATGCAGAGCTTGCAGAACAATTATCTGCATTAGCAACTGCCAGAAACTGGACTAAAATCATTTGCAAAGAAGCAACATTAGAAACTGTTTTAACAGCAAATAATTTTAATAATATCAATCATACAATTAGCCTGCACGATTGCGATGCAGCTATTACCACTTGCGAAGCCTTAGTTGCAAGAACAGGAAGTTTGCTTTTATCAAGTGCCACTGCAAGTGGCAGAAATAATAGTGTTTATGCACCAGTGCACATTTGCATAGCTTATACAGGTCAATTGGTTTATGATATTGCCGATGCCATTAATAATATGAAAGAAAAATATGGCACTGATTTACCCTCACTTATTTCATTAGCAACGGGCCCCAGCAGAACTGCTGATATTGAAAAAACATTGGTAGTTGGTGTTCATGGCCCCAAGGAAGTTTTTTGTTTTTTGGTAGAAGGGTAAAAATTACATTTATACAATCCCTTCTCTTACCAAATCGTGTAGATGTAAAATTCCTAAATAAATATCATTGTTAGCCACCACTAGCTGGCTAATATCATTTTTTCGCATTAATTCTAATGCTTCAATGGCAAGGGTTTCTGGTTCTATTGTTTTAGGATTTACAGAGTAAATATCTTTTGCAAGAATGTCGTTAGAGAACATATTTTTCTCTAACATTCTTCTTAAATCTCCATCGGTAATAATTCCTTTTATAATGTTGTTTTCATCAACAACAGCAGTAGCTCCAAGTCTTTTGCTTGTCATTTCTACAATTACTTCTTTCAAACTGGCATTCACATTTACTTTGGGTGCAGTGGTTCTATCAAATAAATCTTCTACTCTTAAATAAAGTCTTTTGCCCAAATTTCCTCCTGGGTGATAGCGTGCAAAATCTGCAGTATTAAAACCTTTTAATTCCATTAAAGCAACAGCCAACGCATCGCCCATAACCATTTGTGCAGTGGTGCTGGTGGTTGGTGCAAGGTTGTTAGGACAAGCCTCTTGTTCAACAGTTGAGTTGATAATAATATCAGCATTATTCGCTAGATAGCCTTGTAAGTTTCCGGTAATGGCTATCAATGTATTGCCAAAATTTTTAATTAAAGGCACCAACACTTTAACTTCTGGACTATCACCACTTTTACTAATTAAAATTACTACATCATCTTGCTGCACCATTCCTAAATCTCCATGAATAGCATCGGCTGCGTGCATAAACAAAGCTGGTGTACCTGTTGAATTAAATGTAGAAACAATTTTTTGTCCCACAATAGCACTTTTGCCAATACCACTAATTACAACTCTACCTTTTGATTGGTGAATGGCATTAACAGCATTAATAAAGTGATCGTTAATAAATAGAAGCAATCCTTCAATAGATTGAACTTCTAATTCAATGGTTTTTTTAGCAGCAGTAACTATTTTTGATTGCATAGCAAAGCAAATTTAGGGTAAGTAGTCTCTCAAAATTATCTATACTTATTTCCTCTCGCAGAATACAAAGAAAACGCAGAATTTATATTGCATTTTTCTGCGAATTCACCGTTTTCTGCGAGAATATTAATATCATTTAATTCTGCACGAGTATTTAGCAAGAATAGCAAATGTTGAAGTTGTGTTAAAAAAGCGAAAGAGTTAAAATATCGCTTGTTCAAAAAGACTGTTTACATTACCTTCGGCATCCTTAAAAAAAAGCATTGTAATAATTTTGCAACTTTATTTTTAAAAAATGTAAATAGGTTGTAAAAAAGCATTACCTTAAATTTTTATTACCTAATTTAATCGCCCTATATAAACAGATTGATTTAAATGACAACGACAAGTAAAAGAATGCCTGCAAAAAAGCCTACAAAGAGGAGTACACCTAAACTTAACGAAGCAGCATTACAAAACATTCAACCCTTAAACCCTCAAATGGGTATTTATGAGGGATTGAAAAAATATTTTGGATTTAAAGAATTTAAAGGCACACAAGAAAAATCGATTAATAGCCTGCTTAGTGGTCACGATACTTTTGTAATTATGCCAACTGGTGGAGGCAAAAGTTTGTGCTATCAATTACCAGCAATGATAGTTCCTGGTGTTGCCATTATTGTTTCTCCACTAATTGCCTTGATGAAAAATCAGGTAGATTTAATTAGAGGTTATAGTGAACAAGATGATGTAGCACACTTTTTAAACTCTTCTCTTAACAAAACACAAATAAAAGCAGTAAAAGATGATTTATTGGGTGGCAATACCAAGTTGCTTTATGTTGCTCCTGAAACATTAACAAAACAAGAAAATCTTGATTTTTTTGCCGATTTAAACATATCATTTTTTGCAGTTGATGAAGCACATTGTATTAGCGAATGGGGTCATGATTTTAGACCAGAATACAGACGTTTGAGAGAAATGATGGATATGATTTCACCAACAATTCCTGTAGTTGCATTAACAGCCACAGCAACACCTAAAGTGCAAAGTGATATTGTTAAAAATCTAGGATTACGTCGTCCTAATATTTTTATTTCTTCTTTCAATAGAACAAATCTTTACTACGAGATTCAACCCAAAGGAAAGAAAGAACAGACCATAAAACATATCACAAAATTCATTTCTCAACATAAGGGAAAGAGTGGTATTATTTACACTTTAAACAGAAGAACAACAGAAGAACTTGCAGAAGTTTTGGTTGCTAATAATATTAAAGCTGTTGCTTACCACGCAGGATTAGATCAAAAATTAAGAGCTGAAAGACAAGATTTATTTTTGAATGAAGATACACAGGTAATTGTTGCTACTATTGCCTTTGGGATGGGTATTGATAAGCCAGATATTCGTTTTGTTATTCACTATAATATTCCAAAATCAATTGAAAATTATTATCAAGAAACGGGTCGTGCTGGTCGTGATGGACTTGAGGGAAATTGTATTTTATACTACTCTCACAAAGATGTTCATAAACTAGAACATTTGATGCGAGATAAGCCTTTAAGCGAAAGAGAAGTTACCACTCAATTAATAAATGAAACTGTAGCATATTGCGAAAGCAGCGTTTGCAGAAGAAAGATTTTACTACATTATTTTGGAGAAGAGTGGGGCGACGGAAATTGTGGTTACTGCGATAACTGCAGAAATCCAAAAGAGAAAATTGAATCTAAGGATAGTGTTGTTAAGGCAATGAAGGTTATTAAGGCATTGGACGAAAGATTCCCTGCTGAATATATGGTGAACGTGATTATTGGAAGATTAACGCCACAAGTTACAATGTTCCGCCACGAAAAGCTTCCTGAGTTTGGTATTGGAAAAGATATTATTGAACCACATTATTGGAACAGTTTACTTAGACAAATGCTTTTGGCCGATTTAATTACAAAAGATATTGAAGAATATGGTTTGATTAAATTTACTGAAAAAGGATTGGATTGGTTGAAGAAACCAACATCTTTCAAAATTGTTATCAATGCTGTTTTTGCAGATGAAGATGATGATGATGATGATGGCGAAGGCTCTGGATCTAGTGATGTTACAGCCACTAGTGATGAGAAATTGTTTGCAATGTTGATGGATTTGCGTTTGAAAGAAGCTAAGAAAAAAGCATTGCCACCATTTGTTATTTTCTTGGAAAACTCTTTGCAGGATATGAGCACTCATTATCCTACAACACTTGAAGACCTTGAAAAATGCCAAGGTGTAAGTAAAGGCAAAGCCTTGAAATATGGCAAGCCTTTTATAGAATTGATTGCAAAATATGTTGAGGAAAACGATATTGTAAAACCTGATGATTTTATAATGAAGAGTGTCGCCAATAGAGGTAGTAATAAGATTTATATCATTCAAAATATTGATAAAAAAATTCCTTTAGAAACGATAGCAAAAAACAAAGGTCTTGATTTAACTGAACTGTTAGAAGAGATGGAAACCATTGCAGCAAGTGGAACAAAACTTGGATTAGATTATGCTATTGACGATTGGTTGGACGAGTATGATCAAGAAGATATTATTGAATATTTTAAAGGTTGCGAAACATCATCTTTAGACGTAGCACAAAAAGAATTAAGCGATAATAATTACACTTGGGAGCAATTAAAAATTATGCGTATTAAGTTTTTAAGTGTTTATGGTAATTAACAATACTGATGTATATTAAAAAAGGTCGTTGAAATTTCAGCGACCTTTTTTTAATGTTTTTAAAGAAGTTTCCAGTAGTTTAGAATTTACTATGCTCTACTTTTCTATTAGACCTCTTCGACAATTCATTTTAAATCAATATTTCTGTTATAAAAGGCAGCAATTAGGTTTACTCTCATTCCAAATCGTTTTCGTCTGTTTCTATATTTCTCTGCCACTATTCTAAATATTTTCAATTCTCTGATGA
>JANYEB010000139.1 GCA_025363355.1 Chitinophagaceae bacterium
AAAGATTAGGGGGCAAAGTTTTATATGCAACAGATGATTTTTTTGCAGAGAAAGAGAACCTGCTAAAACCTACTCGTGGTATTTTTATAACAGATAAATACACCGAAAGAGGCAAGTGGATGGATGGATGGGAAAGTAGACGAAAAAGAACACCAGGGCACGATTGGGCTATTATACAATTAGCAACATCTGGAAGAATTACTGGCTTTGATATTGATACTAATTTCTTTTTGGGTAATCATCCACCGAACGCTAGTATAGAAGCTGTAAACCTTTCTGGCAAGGATATTCCAACAGATTGGGATAAAGTTGAGTGGAAAGAAATTCTACCTAAATCATACTTAGATGCAGGCTCTCAAAACTTTTATGAAAGCAAGAGCAATGAAATATTTACGCACCTTCGCTTGCATATTTATCCCGATGGTGGTGTTGCAAGGTTAAGGGTTTATGGAGAGGTATTTAAGCAATGGAAAACTGTTGCAGCTACTGATATTATTGATTTGGCAGCAGCCATAAATGGTGGTAAAGCCATTGCCTGCAATGATATGTTTTTTAGTGCAATGAGTAATCTCATAATGCCAAATCGTGGTGCTAATATGGGCGATGGCTGGGAAACAAAAAGAAACAGAACACCTAATAATAAGGATTGGGCTATTTTAAAGCTTGCACACGCTGGGGTCATTGATAATATTGTGGTTGACACTTGCCATTTCAAGGGAAACTATCCTGACAGTTGCTCTATTGAATGTTGTAATGTAAACAACGATGAAGATGTTTTAAATGATAAAGTTGAATGGCAAATATTATTGCCTCAACAAAAACTAAGTGCCGATAATGAACATTATTACAAAGACGAAATAAATAAACAAACTGCTATCACTCACGTTCGACTAAACATTTTTCCAGATGGAGGCATTAGCAGATTACGAGTGTTTGGTAGTATTATAAAATAGAAAACAACCTTTGCGTTCTTTGCTCCTTTGCAGCTTTGCGTGAAACAAACAAATAAAATCTGTGGCTATAAGCATCATACTATATGGAATACTATTTGGCATTTTACTAATGCTGATAGTGATGTCTCACAAACTGCAAACGCTAATGAAATTAGGGGTTGCAGCAGACGATGAGATGAACAAGGACAAATTCATCACCATACAAAATTTCATTTATGCAGGAATTTTATTGGTAATTGTTGCACTTATTGCCAATACATACATTTTAGTAAAAGGTACTCCACGAGAAAGTCATTTAATGGAATGGCTTAATATTATTGTGCGTGTAATGCACATCACATTTGGCATTGCGTGGATTGGGGCGTCTTTTTATTTTGTGTTTTTAGAGAATGCTTTAAACAGAACTGAAGATGTGCGTGATGAACTTGCTGGTAATCTTTGGGCTGTTCACGGTGGTGGGTTTTATTATCTTGAAAAATATAAAGTTGCTCCTAAAACCATTCCCAAACATTTGCATTGGTTTAAGTACGAAGCTTATTTCACGTGGCTTTCAGGGTTTTGTTTATTGTTTGTTGTGTATTATTTTAACGCTTCGGCTTTTTTGATTGATAAAAATATTTTAGACATTACTGCTACACAAGGCATCTTAATTGGCGTTGGTTCTTTTGTTGTGGGCTGGGTTTTATACGACCTGCTTTGCAAATCTCCATTAATCAAAAATCAATTGCTTTTTGCTATTGTTGGCTTTGTAATTCTCATTGGTTTTGCTTGGTTTTATTGCCACGTTTTTAGCAGTCGTGCAGCATATATTCATTTTGGTGCAATGATTGGAAGCATAATGGTAGCCAACGTTTTCTTCGTGATTATTCCTTCCCAAAAGGCAATGGTAAAAGCTGCTAAAGAAGGTAAGCCACTCAATCCTCAATTTGGTAAAAATGCTTTAGCACGATCCTTACACAACAACTATTTTACATTACCCGTTTTGTTTGTAATGGTGAGTAATCACTTTCCTTCAACATTTGGTTTTAAATATCCTTGGGTGATACTTGCAATCATTTCCTTAGGTGCTGCTGGTGTAAAACATTACCTTAATTTAAAGGAAAAAAACAAGCTCAATATTTGGATTTTACCCGTATCTATTTTTATATTATTGTGTGCTTGTTTTGTATCTGCACCAAGCAATAATCCAAATGAATGCAAAATAACAATCAGTTTTGTAGAAGTGAATGCTATTGTGCAAAAAAGATGCGTACAATGCCATTCTGCAAAGCCAACAGATGATGTGAATATTGTTGCACCAAATGGTGTAAAATATGATACTCCAGAGGATATTGTAAAAAAGAAAGACTTGATTATGCAGCGAGTGGTGCTTACTAAAACAATGCCTCAAAACAATAAAACAAATATGACAGAGGAAGAACGAAACACAATAAGATGTTGGATTGAACAAGGAGCAAGTTTAAAATAAATACAATCATTATGACCATTTCAGATTTTAATAATTTAACAAAAGAACAAGCTGGTGAATATTTATTTGCTTGTTGTAGCTCACAGAAATTCGCCACCCTTTTAATGAATCATTTTCCTTTTGATTCAGAAAAAAAATTGGTAGATGCTGCAACAAATATTTGGTATAACGAGTGCAATGAAACTGATTGGAGAGCATCATTTAGGCATCATCCAAAAATTGGGGATGTAAAAAGTTTAAGAGAGAAATTTGCAGGTAAAGAGCAAGCTGGTGTTGCAATTGCAACAAATGAAACCATTGAAGCATTAGCAAAAGCAAACACAGATTATGAATCTAAGTTTGGTTTTATATTCATTGTTTGTGCTACAGGAAAATCGGCTGACGAAATGTTATCACTATTAAATAATAGATTAAAAAATTCTGTTGAAGAAGAACTGAATATTGCAATGGGTGAACAACAAAAAATTTCCATCATTCGCTTTAAAAAATTATTACCCGATGCTAATTTTCAATTCTTAAAAGTAAGCCAAATTACCACACACGTTTTAGACACTTCCATTGGTTTGCCTGGAAAAAATATTACGATCAGATTAATGTCAAAGCAAAATAATAATTGGCAAACCATCGCTCAGGGCATCACCAATAATGATGGCAGAATTCCTGATTTATTGCCACAAGAAAAGAACTTAAAACCCGATACTTATAAAATGGTTTTTGAAACAAAACCTTATTACGATAAAATGAATATCAAAACTTTTTATCCTGAAGTAGAAATTATTTTCAACACATTCGATGAAGAACATTATCACGTTCCTTTATTGCTGAATCCCTTTGGTTACAGTACTTACAGAGGAAGTTAAGGTTTATTTTAAATGCTAAATTTTAAATGTTAAATTAAAAACACACATCAATTCGAAATATATAATTCAAAATTTGAAATAACAATATGACTATTCCACAATCAAAAAAAGAACAACTCTTCAATAGCTTAAGTCAGGCTAATACTTCATTCAATGAAATTTATCCTGGCGACAGAAGTGAACGCCAACCTGTGCATACTTTATATGGTGGTGCGAATTTATTTAAGTTCGATGCTACTATTTTATTGGGACAAAGAGCTTTAGAAATACTTGAAACCTATGCACCCAATCACGAGGTTTTCGGAAAAGTTTTTGGCTTAAGTAACGAGAAAAATTTTAGCAAAAAAATCTATGAAAAAGTAATTGCAAAACTAAAATTAGAAGCCATCGAAGATTTCAGAATCGACTTTGAAGATGGTTATGGCAACAGAAGCAATGAAGAAGAAGATGCAACAGCAGCAGCAGTTGCAAAAGAAGTTGCCAAGGGAATGAAAGAAAAAACTTTGTCGCCATTTATTGGTATTCGCATTAAACCTTTTACAGAAGAAATGAAAGAAAGAGGGTTGAGAACCTTAGACATTTTTGTTTCAACTTTAGTAAAAGAAACGGGTGGTATTTTACCAGATAATTTTGTGGTGATGTTACCCAAAGTGACTATCTCTGAACAACCTGCAACACTTGCCAATTTCTTCGATATTTTAGAAGAAGAATTAGGTATTAAAAAAGGCAGTTTGAAAATGGAAATGATGGTAGAAACTACTCAAGCTATTATGAGTATTGATGGCACAAACCCTTTGTATAAATTTATTAAAGCAAGTGCTGGACGTTGCATTGCTATGCACTTTGGAACTTACGATTATACTGCAAGTTGCAGCATCACTGCAAAGTATCAGGAGATGGATCATCCAGTTTGCGACTTTGCACATCACGTTACAAAAGTTGCATTAGCTCACACAGGAATTTGGTTGAGTGATGGAGCTACTAACACAATGCCCATTGGTCCACATAGAGGTGATTTAACCATCGACCAAAAATTTGAAAATACACAAGTGGTTCATCGTGCCTGGAGAAAAGGTTACGATCATATTCGTCATAGTTTATGGAATGGATTTTATCAAGGTTGGGATTTGAATCCTGCACAATTTGCAATGCGGTATGCTGCTGTATATGCATTCTTTTTAGAGAGCTATGATGATGCAGTTGAACGCTTGAAAACCTTTGTGGATAAGGCTGCACGTGCAACGCTCATTGGCGATGTGTTTGATGATGCAGCAACAGGGCAAGGGTTATTAAACTATTTTTTGCGTGCTTTAAACAGTGGTGCTATTACTGAAGAAGAGGTATTGGCAACAGGTTTAACACTTGATGAAATTCGTGGTCGCTCATTCAAAAAGATTTTAGAAAATAGGAAGATGAAATAAGTTTTTATAGGCACAAAGGCACTAAGACTCGACATAAACTTCTCTGTGTCTTTGTGGCAAAATAATATTTAATGAACATTTGGAAATTCATACAAATCAAGTTGCAGCATAACCAAAAAATTATGCTGCTTTTTGTTGTTGAAAGTAAAGGTTCATCTCCTGGGCGACAAGGTTTTAAAATGGCTGTAGCTTATGATGGAGATTTTACAGGAACAATTGGTGGTGGAATAATGGAATTTAAGTTAGTAGAAAAAGCAAGAAACTTATTAGCTGAAAACCACCAGGAGTTTTTTTTGCAAGAACAATTTCACGATAAAGAACATAGTAAAAATCAATCTGGAATGATTTGTAGTGGCAGTCAGGTGATTGCTTTTGTTCCATTGTTTGTAAATGATATAAAAACTATCAATTCCATCATTCAAGAAATAAAAATTACTATTAGTATTTCGCCAAAAGGCTTTACTGCAGATGATTCTATTGCAAATGGGTTGCAATATATTTCTGAAAAAGAATGGACTTATAGTGAGTCAATCAAACAGCAATCTATTATTCATATTATCGGTGGTGGGCATTGTGGTTTGGCATTATCACAACTAATGAATTTTCTTGGATTTTATGTTCATATATATGACGACAGAGACAATTTAAACACACTTGAAGCCAATCATTTTGCGAATGAAAAACATATTGTAGCCTATGAAAATATAGCTGACATCATTCAAGCAGCAACAAATGATTTTATTGTTATAATGACGATTGGTTACAGAACAGATAAGATTGTTTTAAAACAATTAATCAACAATAGTTATGCTTACCTAGGTCTTTTAGGAAGTGCAGAAAAAATTAGTACATTGTTTGCAGAGCTAATCACAGAAGGGGTTTCAGAAAATAAGCTCGACAAAATATTTTCTCCAATTGGAATCAATATTAATAGTAAAACAACGCAAGAAATTGCAGTTAGCATTGCTGCTGAAATCATCAAAGAAAGGAATAATAGTAACCTAGATACACTCGGACTAAATACTTTTAAAGTTTAATGTCTAAATAATCGTGCAGAATTATTAGCTCTGCTAAATTATGAGGCTGTAGTCGTGGCTGGTTTTATAGATAGTCTTTAAATACTGGTCTACAACTTTTTTATTCTGCACAACGCTATATATGAAGTTAAAAAATCTAAAAAATAAAATGTAATTTCAGATATTGCAATAAAAAAAGAGGTTGTCCTTTTAAGACGGCCTCTTTTCATATAAAGTCAATGTTTTATTGCTATTTCTCTATAACAACTTTAGCAATTAAAACTTCGCTATTAATTGTCAATCTGACAAAATAAGTTCCATTGCTTAAAGAACTTGCATTCACATTTATCAAACCATTTGTAGCAATTACTTTTTTAGTGAATAAAACCCTGCCTGCTAAATCTGTTATTTGTAATGGTATTGTAGTATTAGCATTGTCACTTAATCTAATTGTTATATTATTTTGAACTGGATTTGGATAAACAGTAAATTTTGTATTTAGTGGTAAGTGAATAGAGAAGACATCACTGTACGTGAACTTGCCATCTTTATCAACTTTCTTAATTCTATAGAAAACTCTTCTTCCTCTAATATTATCTGTTAACTCATCGAACGTATAATTGTGAGTACCTTTTGCTTCTTGAACTCCAATTTTTGTATAAGAGGTTCCATTAAAACTTCTTTCAATTTCATATTGACTTAAATTGATTTCTGTACCAACTTCCCAATTTAATTTTAATACGTTTCCATCAACTTTTCCAGTAAAATAAACAATATCAACAGGCAAAGCAGCTAATCCAGGGCAAGTGCCATTCCAAACTAAATCTACATATTCTGGATGATCGATGTATGGGTTTCTGTTGCCTTGAAATGTGTATGCAGCATTGTTTCTGGCTTTTTCTTTGGCACTAACTGGGTCTAGATTGTGCCATTTGATCATCAATTTTATGTAATTAATTTTGATTGATGGAAAAGTGTTGCCATCAAAACTTTGAGCAGCATCTGCATTGGTAGCAAATGTTACCATATCATTTTCGTACCTTGTTACAAAATACAAAAAAGAACGAGCAACATCACCCTTAAAAGAATCAAGTGGTTCAAAAACATTACCAGTAAAACCGGCATTTGCAGATGAACCCAGTTTGCTGCCATTTAAACTAGTAAAATTTGCAGTAGCAACTTCACCGTAAATAAAATTTGCTCTTTTACCATTTACATGTCCATCTGTTGGATAAATATGTAAATAATCAGTTGCAGGTCCATCATTACTAGTATTGCCACCAAACCAGCTTAGTGGAACAGAATGTTCTCTATTATAACAGTCCGCTTCACTATTATAAGTTCCGCATTGATTAGTAGTTGGTGTATATTGATAAGGATCTGTTCCTCCGGGAATTGAAGAATAGATATCATATATTACATTAGCAGATCCAGTTCCAACAGTTCTTGGTTTAATGTCACTTATTGGATATTGTGTCCATAAGTTGCTATAAGATTTTGGATTGTTACCGGTTGTGATGATATTGTTTAATGCAGTTTTTAAAGCTGCACAAGTTTTTCCAGCAGCGTTATTATAATACCCATTTGGCTGAGCACTAGAAAAATAACAAAACAAAATACAGATTAGAACTGAATATTTCTTCATATAAAAACAAGCTAAGCCTGCAAATGTAGGGCAAACATTTTGAGACTTGTGAAAGTTGTTTTCAACGAAATTTTACAACTTTTAGTATTTTTAGAGCAATTACATTAGTTTCGTACCAATAAGAATCTTTTATGAGAAATATTTTACACATATTTGCACTGATAGCTTTGTTATCTTTCGAATCAAAAGCACAAGTTGTAACACCCTTTACTAAGCGTTTTCAAGTAACACAAAAAGGGGGTATTGTTTATCTTGCGAATGTGGCTACAGGTTGTAGCTCAAATCCTCAAACTTCGGGTGGAAGCTGCCAAACTGGCTCAACAGCTGTAGCACCAGCTGGTACAGCTAACAATAATGACTTCAACCAAGTATATGTAGATGTTGATGGTGATGTTTCTACATTTCAATCGTCAAGTGATAGTTTGGCTTTGCCAAATTGTTCTCAAATAACTTGGGCTGGATTATATTGGGGAGCAATGGGTAATGCCGCAACCACACCTACCAGAAACAACATTAAAATAAAAGCAAACAATGGAGCTTATCAAAACATTAGTGCCGATAATTCGCAGCTAAATACAACAGGTTATACCTCTTATCACAACTTTAAAGATATCACATCAATTGTAACAGCAGCAGGAACAAACGCAAGATTTACTGTTGCTAACGTTCCTTTTGTAAATAATGGGTCATCTAATAATTGGGGTAGCTGGACAATTGTAGTTGTTTACGGTAATCAATTGCAAAATATGCGACAGCTTACAGTGTTTGATGGTTTAGCTAATGTAAGCGGTTCTAATGTTGTAAATGTGCCTGTGTCTGGATTTTTAACACCGCCAACAGGCCCTGTAAATTTTGAATTAGGTACTTATGTGCACGATGGCGATAGAGGACTAACTGGTGATCAACTGTTATTTAGTGGTAATGGTGGTCCATTTATAAATATTTCTGATGCTATGAATACATCTACAAATGTTTTCAATAGCACAGTTTCTAATAATGGTGTTGCAACACCTTATCGCAAACCATTTTTAGGCAACACAATGGGTTTGGATGCTGATATTTTTCACCCTAATAATTCAACGAAAAATTATTTAGGCAATTCTAATACTAATGCTACCTTGAAATTAACCACTGGTGGTGAAACCTATTTAGTGCAAGAAATTTCTACTGCAATTGATGTGTATGAACCAGATTTAAGGGTTGACAAAAAAGTAAGGGATAGATTTGGTGTTGATAAATATTTGGGATCAGTTGCTCCGGGTGATACGCTTGAATACACTATAACAGTCTATAATATCGGTTCAGATACTTCTATCAACACTTTTGTCACAGACTCGCTTGTTGGTACTGCAAAATATGTTGCTGGTTCTGCCAAAATAACACACGGTCCTAACACTGGTTCTAAAACTGATGCAAGTGCAGATGATCAGGTTGATTACAATATTGCTACACACAAATTTACATTTAGAGTTGGTACAGGAGCAAATGGTTCAACAGGTGGTAAAGTGGCAAATAGTGCAACTGGAGTAGATAGCACCGTTATCAAATTTAAAATTACTGCCGAAACAGATTGCTTTATTTTGAAATGCGATGATGTGGTTCGTAATAGGGCTTATGCACATAGCACAGGTTTGATTTCTGGTAATATGATTACCACTGGAAGTAACCCTGCTGCATTTGATGGTTTTGGTTGTCCTATTTCTGGATCAACTGACACGTACATTAACGTGTCGCTTGCTTCTTGTGTATTCCCTCCAGATACAACTATTGCAAATGTTTGTCCTATGACACAAACTTTTGCATCCTTGTACACAAGACCAGGATATACCAATTTTTATAATTCAAGTTTTAACAGTGTAATTACCGCTAGCACACCTGGTACTTATTATGCTGTAAGAACGGCATCAACAGGCTGTAAGGATACAGTTGCAATAACTGTAAATACAACAAATTGTACTGCCCCTACCATAGTGAATGATTCTGTTACTACTCCAATCAATACACCTGTTAGTGGAAATATGGGTTCTAATAATTATTTTCCTTCAGGATATACAACACATTTTAATACAATTCCAGTTGTGAACCCAAGTCACGGAAGTTTTAGTATAAATGCTGCTGGTAATTATACCTACACTCCTAACAATGGCTATAGTGGGAATGATCTAGTAGTCGTTCAATTCTGTGGCACACCACCAGTTCCTGGACCAGATGTTTGTTCTAATGATACTCTTTTCATCAAAGTATTACCAAACATTATTACAAATAACGATTTTGCAGTTACAACACAAGATGTTCCTGTAAGTGGAAACTTAAATACGAATAATTCTGATCCAAGTGGAACAACCTTAACAGTAAATACAAATCCTGTTAAATCTCCAAGTAATGGCGTGGTTTCAATTGGTTCAAATGGTGCATATACTTACACACCAAATCCTGGGTTTATTGGTAAGGATACAGTAGTTGTTACTGTTTGTAATGGTACTACACCGCAAATGTGTAAAACTGATACATTATTTTTAAATGTAATCGCTGGGTTTGGAAGCATTGGCAATTATGTTTGGAATGATGCCAATGGTGATGGTTTGCAAAACGAACCATCTTCAAATGGTATTAATGGTGTTACAGTTCAATTGTATAATGCAACTACGAATGCTTTAGTTGCAACCACTGTAACAGCAAACAGTTTAGGAAATCCTGGATACTATATTTTTAACAATGTTGCTGCTGGCGACTACTATGTTAAATTCCCAACTTCTTACAGCGGTAGTGGTTTAACAATAGCTAACCAAGCAGATATGGTTGATGGAAATAGTGATGCTAATACAAGCACAGGGAATAGTGGAACTATTACAATTAATCCAGCTTTATCTGGTCAAGATAAAGACAATACCACTGTTGATGCCGGCTACCATTGTAATTTAACTACACCATCAATTAGTGCAGGAGGTTCAACAACAATTTGTATTGGCTCAAGTGTTCTTTTAACATCATCATCTGCATCAGGTAATCAATGGTATTTGAATGGTGTTGCTATTGTTGGTGCAACAAATCAAACATATTCAGCATCTGCTCCTGGTACTTATACAGTTGTTTACACAGTAGGAACTTGTAGCAGTGCTGCAAGTAATTCAATTGTTCTTGCAGTTAGCTCTGCTGCTACACCAACTATTGCAACACCAGATGGCACCAATGTTTGTATTGGTGGAAGTATTCAACTTTGCCCTGCTGTTTGGGGCTATAGTAATTATCAATGGTATTTAAATGGTGTTGCAATTGCAGCTCCAAACGGAACGTCATCTTGTTTAACAGTAACTGCTGCTGGAAGTTATTCTTTAGCTGCAAGCAATGGTTCAGGTTGTTGGTCTGCTCAATCTGCTGCAACAGTTGTAACCGCTGGTGGAGCTTGTTCTGTATCTAGTGGTGGTGGTGGTGGTGTAGAAACCAAAAGCCTTGGAGATGTTATCTCAAAAAGATTATATGGTTATGCTTTGACGAGTAAATCAACTGAAGTAAATTATGCAACAGCAAATCATTTCAATCATAATAGTGGTGCGGTGGTTAATGGTGCAAACAATTTAACGCTTGCAGATATCATTCCTTCATCTGCATTAAATACAACAAATATTTTTGTTACCACCCCAACGGATTTAATAAATATTACAAATGCACTAGAAGTACTGGCAGTTGATTACACAGACAACAATGTAACCAAAGCCGTAGCTTTTGGAACCAAAACCTTAGGTGGTATTTACGAACACACAAAACCAATTTGCGATAGATTAAAAGCAGCTGAGTTAAAATCTGTAAGTACTTTAAACGTTAATGGTTTCAATTTACTTGTATATAAAATTATTCAACATACAGGGCAAATTGAATATGCAATTAACTTAAGTGCAGGTGTTAATTCTAACAACAACAATATTTCGTTACAAAGCAATTGGTTTACCGATAACTATCAACCAAGTGAAAAACTATTCAACTTCCAGTTATGGGCAGTAGATGTGGCAACAGTTAAATCTTTGGCTCAAGATATCATTAACAAGTTACAACAAAATGGAACTGTTATTGGCATAGCACCTAAAGATATGCCAAATACTTTTGTTGAAAAAGGTAGAAGAAGAAATGATCAAATGGAGTTAACAATACAAAATAACACAGCTCAAACAACTGGTTATTTTAGTATTAAAGAAAAAGCAAATGAAAATGCAATTGAAACTTATCGTCAAGTTCCATTTACATTAAATGCTTCTGCAACAACCCAAGTTAAAGTTCCTGTAGCTGATTATTATGAATCTAGTATTTATATGTACTTGAATGGGAAATTAGTAGATTTAGTTTATTTAAGCGATGGTACTTGGAATATTGATTATGATAAAAATACCACAACTGTCAATGGTTTCAATATTGAAAACGATGCTAATGTTGTTGTTAATGCAAATGAATTAAACGTGATGCGTAATGTTAGTGTTCAAGCTAGTGTTAAAAACTACATCAGCATATACAAAACAATAAATGGTGGTGGATTAGAGGAAGATTTAAGAAATTACAATACTCTTAAATTTAATACTAATTTACAAGGTGTTTCTAGTATAATGATTACGTTTGTTAAGAAAAGTATTACAGATTGGAGCAACCAATATAGTATAGAAATTCAACCTAGTTCTAACGGTCAATATATTGTTAACTTGAATAATTTAAAAGCTCCTGGAGTAACTGGGGTTGATTTGAATGATGTAGTAGCTATCAACTTTGCATTAATTAACAAGAGTGGTGGAGTTGCTAATATAAATGCTTCTTTATCTAATTTAAGATTTACTAATGAAACTATTAATGCTAATGTTATAGAACTAGATCAAACAATAGCAATTAAACCGAACCCTACCAATGGGTTATTTACTGCAACATTTAATGCTAATGCAGATATGCCTTTACAATTAAGTATTACAGAAGTTAGCACTGGCAGAAAAGTTAGCCAACAAATGGTGAATGCTAAAAAAGGTGTAAACAAGGTTACTGTTTCTTTAGATAAAAATATAAATCTAATGAATGGTGTTTATGTTGTTACACTTGATGGTGATAGCATTAAATATACTCCAGCTAAATTGGTTATTAGTAAGGATTAAAAAATTAAATATATTATCAATAAAAAACTCCAGCAGAATCAATTTGCTGGAGTTTTTTATTATGAACTAATGTTGGGTGTTGTTAAGAATATTGTATTGTTTATAAAAGAGTTGTTAGTAGGCTTGGTTTTTTCCATACCAACAACGGCGAAAGAAATTTGCGTGAATTGATGTAGAGATAAACAAGGGTGAAATAGGAGTTTAATTATTTGAATTATATATTACTTTTGTTTCAAATTTATTACTATGCACAGCACTTATCATTTAGCATCGGCACAAGATATGAATAACGATATTGTGAATGCTATAAAAACTACTTTTAAATCTAAATCTATCACAATTATTGTTGAAGAGGACGAAGACGAAGTGCTTACTAACGAGATGAAAAATATTTTGGAACAACGCTTAAACGAAGACCCTACTTCTTATATATCTGCACAAAATACTATTGAACATCTCAACAAAAAATATGGCTTATAATATCATTGTTTCACCTAAAGCATTGCAAGAAATAGAAGCTGCTATTGATTATTATGCCTTACATAGTGTTGATGCACCTAAAAACTTTATTGATAATTTAATGAAAGTTTACAATAAGCTTGAAGAAAACCCTTACAAAAGACTACGCTATAAAAATATCAGAGCCATTCGTTTAGAAAAATTTCCTTATTTACTATATTTTGTTTTAAATAAAAAACAAAATACTGTGCGTGTTCTATCTTGCTTTCACGATAAACAAAACCCATTAAAAAGACCTAATCACTAATAAACAAACAGCCATTGCAATTGCAACGGCTGTTTGTTTATTGCCAATGTTGGTTGTTCTTCACCAACATTGCACTGTATAAAAATGTTGTTGGTAGGCTATGCCATACCAACAACGGCGAAATGGTGAATGCTAAAAAAGGTGTAAATAAGGTTACTGTTTCTTTAGATAAAAATATAAATCTAATGAATGGTGTTTATGTTGTTACAATTGATGGTGATGGCATTAAATACGCTCCAGCTAAATTGGTTGTTAGTAAGGATTAAAAATTTAAGAAAAATTCTAATAAAAAAACTCCGAGAGATTCTCTTGGAGTTTTTTTATTTATCGCTAATGTTGGGTATTCTCACCAGCATTGTACCGTTTTAAAAAGTGCTGTTGGTAGGTTATTGCCATACCAACGGAGAGAATTGGTATTATTTGTTATCACCAGTTTTTGAATGTTAAAGATTTTGTTAAAGTTTTTCCCGCAAAGCTGCCGCACTGGTGTTTGGGCCTTGCGGGAACATCCGCAAGACTGTCGCACTGGTGTTTGAAGCTTGCGGGAACGCTCGCAAGCTTGTTGCGAGCGTGTTTGGGCTTTGCGAGAACACTCGCAAAGCTGTTGCGAGGGTGTTTGAAGCTTGCTAGGAAATACCACTACGCTGTCAAACTGAACAAAAAATCAGTTTTTAATAATTTAACATAACTTTTTATGATGAATAACATAAACTAACATTACTTATTTATGACTATTGTTTTGTCTATAGCCTTTTACTTTGCACTATGAAAATATTTATTGCTGCACTAACAACGATTGCTTTAATTGCTACTTTAAGTTTTACAAAAGTTGATTCGTCTAAAGTAATTTCTCCAACAGATTCTTTGCATTATGCTAATGAAAAGCATTTTAAAAACATTCACCAATTAACTTTTGGTGGCGATAATGCCGAAGCTTATTGGAGTTATGATAGCAAATTTCTTACTTTTCAAAGAACCAATCCTAAAGAAGGATTAATGTGCGATCAAATTTTTGTAGGTAAAGTTCCAACAGATACTGAGGAATCTTTTAGCTATAAATTGGCTAGCACAGGACGTGGTAGAACTACTTGCAGTTATTTTTTACCCGATGGAAAACATATTATTTATGCTAGCACACATTTAAGTGCAGATACTTGCCCACCTGCTGTTGACAAATCAAAATATGGCAATAAATATATATGGCCAGTATATGATAGCTACGATATTTTTATGGCAGATTTGAATGGTAATGTTGTGAAACAACTTACCAAAACAAAAGGCTACGATGCTGAAGGAACATTATCACCTGATGGGAAAAAAATGATTTTTTGTTCAACAAGAGATGGTGATTTGGATTTATATATTATGGATTTAAAAACGACGAAAGTTAAACGTATTACTAAAGATTTAGGTTATGATGGTGGTGCTTGGTTTAGCCCAGATGGAAAAAAAATTGTTTGGCGTGCTAGTCGCCCCAAAACTGAGGCAGAGATTAAAGAATATAAAGAATTATTGAAAGATGGTTTGGTTGCACCTACAAAAATGGAAGTTTGGGTAGCAGATGCTGACGGAAAAAATGCAAAGCAAATAACAAATTTGGGCAATGCTAACTGGGCTCCAAACTTTACGCCAGATAGTAAGCATATCATTTTTTGTAGCAATCACGAATATAAAAGAGGGTTTCCTTTCAATATGTATTTAACAGATGTTGATGGTAATGGATTAGAGAAAATTAGTCGTGATAAGGGTTTTGATGCTTTTCCAATGTTTAGCCCCAATGGAAAGAAAATAGCTTTCTCAAGTAATAGAAATAATAATGGCACACACGATACTAATTTATTTGTAGCAGACTGGGTAGATTAGTAGTGAGTAGTTAGTGGTGAATGGCGAGTGGAAAAAGACTTCCTTATAACTATTTACCACTAACTCCTAGCCATTCACCACTAACCTTGTTGCCAACCAACTTTCCCTTACTGGCACAATCCATTTCTCTAATAGCTCTTTTTTTGTTGCAACAAGATTATTAAAGAATAAAGTATCAGGAGTGATAAAACCATTTTCAACAGCATAGTTTAATTGTGCCAATGGTAAAACTTGAATTTTATCTTTTATAATAAACGATATATTTTGTCTGTTAAACATATCAACTTTCAAATCCTGTTCAATTTGTTTAATGATTCTAACGCTGCTATCTGTGCTGCAACCACCAACAGTAGTGCTTTTAGATTCATCTGCCATTATAATAATAAACTGCCCAAACAGTAAATTAGCATAACCTTTTACAGCTGCTCCATGGCTTTTCCAACTGTCAACGAAGCTTTCTAGAATTGGTTCTATTTGTAAGGCTTCACCCATTCCAAGCATTCTGCTAGATTGATAAATCCACACACGAGAATTATCGTTAAAATCTTGTGGAATGTATTGTTGAAATTCTTTGTAATTCATTCTTTTATTTTTTACATACTGGCAGCCACCAATTCTGCAATATCCATTACAGCTACCTCATTTTCTTTTTCTTTATTCTTAATACCATCTGTCATCATTGTATTGCAAAAAGGGCAAGCAGATGCAATTATTTTTGCTCCTGTAGCTAAAGCTTCTTCGGCTCTTTCAAAATTAATTCTTGTGTTACCAGGTTCATCTTCTTTAAACATTTGAGCACCACCTGCACCACAGCATAAACCATTGCTACGACAGCGTTTCATTTCAACTAACTCTGCATCTAAAGCTTCTAAAACTTGTCGTGGAGCTTCGTAAATATTATTGGCTCTGCCTAAATAACAACTATCGTGATAACTAATTTTCTTTCCTTTAAAATCACCACCTTCCTTCAAAATAATTTTTCCTTCATTAATTAATTGCTGAATCAATGTGGTATGATGAATGACTTCATAATTTCCACCTAATTCTGGATATTCATTTTTTAAAGTATTAAAGCAATGTGGGCAAGTGGTTACAATTTTTTTAATACCATAACCGTTCAAAATTTGAATATTTTGATATGCCATCATTTGAAATAGAAATTCATTGCCAGCTCTTCTTGCAGGGTCGCCTGTACAAGCTTCTTCTTTACCAAGAATTGCATAATCTATTCCTACTTTGTTTAATATTTCGGCAAATGCTCTTGTTATTTTCTGTGCTCTTGCATCAAAACTTCCTGCACAACCTACCCAAAAAAGAACTTCAGGAGTCTTGCCACTAGCAGCTAATTCTTGTATTGTTGGAACGTTCATCGTTAATCAATTAGTTTGTTATTGATATCTTTAAAAATTAGGCAAATGTAACTCTCCACTTGCCATTTACTATTTACTAATTACTATAATTATTTATAGTCAATTAAGTTTAATCTAATGCCCCAACTGTCATCCTGAAATCTTGCAGGTAATGGTGTTGGTTGCCATATGTAGTGAATAAAATCTTTATAAATTAGACCAACACCTTTTGCATAAACCTCAATGCCATAGCTTTTTTCATTATAAACATTACTATCAAAAACAGATGGCGTTTGAGTGTCTTGCTGTGTAACAGTATAGGTGTTTTGTAGATTACCTTTTAAGCAAGTAAAAGAATCATCAATACTTGAATAATGATAATCCCAATTATCTAAAAAGTAGTAAGGAGAAGGCAACACTGTATTAATATACGCATTTCCTTTCCAACTTGTATTGTAAGAAACAGGGTTTACAAGTGTTATAAACCTTAAATTATTATCGTTGTATTCTATCTTCTCGTTTGTGATAGTAGAATAATATGTAGCTGTAAAAGTCCAAGGTTGGGTTGCTAAAGTATCTCTTAGATATCTGAAAATTCTAAAGCTCTTTCTGCCAGAAGCATCAAGAAAAGTGCTTTCAATACTATCTTTTGCTAAATATTTTTTTGTAACAAGCGAGGCACCAAAAGATGCAGTAACTGTTGAGTCTAATCTGTAAAAAAATGTTTTGCCAACAGCAATAGGGTAGAGGTCATTAATTGAAACAATGTTTAATGTTTCAGTAGTTTTTTTACAAGAAAAAAAGCACATTAAAACAGGAATGAGAAACAAATATTTTTTCATTAAAATAATATAGACTGTAAAGTAAATATTTTTTTTAATAGCTTATTGTATTTGTATATGATATGATATAAAATATTTCTCTTACCAATATTTTTCGCCCATTAATCTTGCCAGTTCTAATTTAGATAAACAAAGTTGGTATTCGCATAAAAGTGCTGTTAATGCTGCTCTTTGAACGTTTGTGCTGGCATTTGTAATTTCTAAATTAGTACCAACACCATTTTTAAAACGAATGGATGCTAAATCCTGAGCTGCTTTAGCTTGTTTTATTTGTGTAGCAGTATTTTTTAATTTAGATAGATTACTGCTAATATCTGCTAATGCTTGTTGAATATCTTTTTTATAGGTATTGTTTAAACTTTCAACAGCCAAATTATTTTGTTTGATACTGTTTTCTGCAAGTTTTACTTGTTGTTTTGTTTTACCTCCATTGTAAATTGGAACAGAAAATGCTACGCCTGCAACATAATTGAAACGCATTTCTCCGACATTTGGCACATAGCCATTTTTAACTCCAACAGCACCTTGCAATGCAACCATTGGTTTGTCTCCAAGTTTTGTTAATGCAACTTCTGTTTGTGCTTGTTTAATTTTATCTTTTGCTAAAACAAAATCTATATTATTTGTTTGAGATGAAGATAAAGCTGAATTTAAATCAATCAAGTTAATATTAAAATCAAATGAATTGCCATTGCTTTTGTTAATACCTGTTGTGTATTCAAGTAAATTTAGTTGCTTTTGTAAACTGTTTTGCAAATCTATTTTTTGATTTAAAGCAGCATCAATACTTGCTTGAATATTTAGTATGTCAATTTTAAGAGCATCGCCGTTTTTAAATTTATTTTCTACTATAGTTTTATTCTCACTAAGATAACTTATCAGAGAATCTTGAATAGCTATAGCTTTTTGCAGATAAACAATATTGTAATAAACATTTGCTACTTGATACGCTAATGTATTTTTTACATAATCAACATTATGCTGTGCAAATTGAATATCAATTTTTGATTTTTCGATATTCGCTTTTAATCTGCCGAAATCAAATATTGAATAACTTGCGTTTACTGCTGTTGTAATACTATGCACAGGTGCAAATTGAAAACTCTCTCCATTAATTGGAATAGTTATTTTTGGTTGAATATAGTTGTAAGATGCTACACCACTAACTTCTGGCATTTTGTTAAGTTGTGCTAATTCCAATTTTTGTTGTGCAGTAACAACTATATTTTCTACTTCTTTAATTTTAGGGAAAAAATTAAACGACTGATTTATCAGTGATTTTAATTCATTATTTATTTGAGCATTTCCATTAATTGTATGAAATGAAATTATCGATAAAATGCAAAATATTTTTTTCATTGTTTGATGTTTATATAAACTAAAATGTTTTAATGTGCTTCGGCTGCTGCTTTTGCGGCTGCTGCAATTTCGTCAGCAGATTTTTTCTTTGTTCTTAAAAAGAAGATGAAAGGAAGTACAACTAAAAAGAAAATTCCAATCATCCTAAAAGTATCTAAGTATGCTAAATAATATGCTTGCCTATCTACACCAGAACTCATTATTGTAAGAGCTTTTGTATTAGCGATTTCAGCAATATCACCAGTTTTAGCCGTGATACCTTGCCCAATAGCAGTTGCTTGTTGTAAACCATTTTGCATTGTGCTAACAATATCACTTCTGTGTTGTGCATAGTGCTTAGCTATATAGTTGTTGGCAACTGCAATACCAAATGCTCCACCCAATTGCCGAATCATATTATTCATTCCAATACCAGTTGCATAGTCTTTTGGATGCAAGCCAGCAACAGCTTGATTGATTAGTGGTAGTTGAGCTAATGCAGTGCCTAGAGCTCTTATGATAAAAAGAATAAATAAATCGCTAATGCCAATATCTAAACTAAGTCTTGAACTCATAAATGAGTATATAGAAAACAAAATAAAACCGACAACAATAAATGGTAATGGCGAAACGCCTTTGCTTAAAAGAATTCCCATCAATGGCATTGCGATAACTGCAGCCATGGTTGGAGCCAATAATGCAAGCCCAGTATCGTAAGCTGTAAAGCCCAATACTCTTTGTGCTAACACAGGATAAATAAATACTGATGTAAATAAACCAAAGCCAGCAACAAAAGTAAATACAGTTGTGAAGGCAAGGTTTCTATTACCTAGAAGTCTAATGTTTACTGCTGGTTGTTTTACCTTCAACTCTTGCCAAATAAATGCAATTAAAGCAACAGCACCAACTACAGAACAATTTCGTATAGCTGCACTACTAAACCAATCCTCACTTTCTCCTCTTTCTAAAACAAATTGCAAACAACTAATACCAACCATTAATAATCCAATACCTAAATAATCAATTTTGATATTGCTTTTATTAGTTCCTTCTCCTTCTTTTTTATCAATAAAAATGTAGGCCAATAATGCTGCAATAATTCCTATTGGAATATTGATTAAGAAGATTAAAGGCCAGCTAAAATGTTGCATAATATAGCCACCCAAAGTTGGTCCTAAAGTTGGTCCTAATACAATACCCATTCCAAATAAACCTGCAGCTTTGCCTCTATCTTGTGGTTCAAAGGCATCAAACAAAATTGCCTGAGATGTAGATAGCAAAGCCCCTCCACCAATTCCCTGAATAAAACGCCATATAATAATTTCAACCAATGTACTTGATTGTCCACACATATAGGAAGCTAAAGTGAATATAACAATGGAGACTAAATAGTAGTTTTTTCTGCCAAAATATTCTGCTAAAAAACCTGTTAATGGAATGATAATAACATTTGCAATTGCATAAGCTGTAATAACCCAACTCACGTCCTCAATATTAACGCCAAGGCTTCCACTCATATCATTCAATGCAACGTTGATGATAGATGTGTCAACCAATTCCATTACTGCTGCTGCAATAGTTGTAATAACAATAATAGCTCTGGCAAAACCTTTTGGTGTGGCCATATTATTTTTTTTATTTTTTTAATGATTTGATGTAATGATGCAAATATGAAAATGCTTCAATTACTTTATTGCAACTATTACTTCAGCACTTAACCCAGCTCTTAAAATATCTTTATATTTTTCAGTATTGCTGATGTTGATTCTTACTGGCACACGCTGAGTAACTTTAACAAAATTTCCGCTGCTATTATCTGGAGGCAACAAAGCAAATTTTGCACCTGTTGCATCACTTAGGCTAGCTATCGTGCCAGTAATATTTATATCTGGAAAAGCATCTAATTTAATTTCCACCTCTTTACCAGTGTATAATTTTCTTATTTGATTTTCTTTAAAGTTCGCTACAATCCAATAGGTGCTATCATTTACAATAGAAAATAGGGGAGAACCCGCTTGCACAAATTGTCCAATACTAATTGATTTTTTTCCAATCTTTCCTGCAACTGGAGCATATATTTTTGTGTATGTTAGTTTTAATTTTGTTTGATCAATTTTAGCTTTTTTTACGGCCATCGCACTTTCTGCTTTTTGAACAGCTGCATTTAAAACTGGTAATCTACTATCGGCAGACTTTAAATCGTTTATAGTGTTTTCCCATTGTTTAACAGCAGTTTCATAATTGAATTTACTTTCATCTAATTGTTTCTTTGTGATGGCTTCCGATGCAAACAGATTTTTATCTCTAGTATAATCGTCTAATGCTTTTTGCTTTTTTGTATTACTAATATCAATTGTTCCTTTATTAACATTTAAGCTTATTGATGCTTGTTGTAGTGTTGCTTTTGCATTAATAATATCTATAGCTGATTGATTATAATCTGCTTCTTGTTCAGCCAATTGAGATTGTAATTCTGCATCATCCAATTCAACTAGTAAATCTCCTGTTTTGACACTATCATAATCTTTTATATTAAGTGTCTTAACATAGCCTGAAACCCTTGGTAATACTGGAATAATTTGAGTTTCTACTTGAGCATTATCTGTTGATTCGTGATGTGTTGCAAAGCTAATTTTTTGATATCCGAAATACCCTGCAATTGCTACAATTAAAAGTATAACTACTAGTTTGATAGGAAATTTTTGTTTTTGGGATACAGTTGAATTTGTTGATTGTTCTTGTGCCATATTTCTTGTTTAAAAAGCAAAAGTAAACTTGGTTGACTAAGTAGTCAAATTAATTGACTACTTTTTTTTATCTTTGCTCAGAATTTTTTTAAAATGACAAAAAAAGAAATTGATGATGCCTTAAGAATAATGGTTAATGAATCATCTAGAAGCTGGGGTAGAATGAGTTATCAGGCAAAAAGAGTTTTTGATGAATGGGCTATGAAAGAATTGGCTCAACAAGGTTATCCCAATTTTAAAATGGCTTATATGCCACTTCTAATGAACATTGGTTTAAATGGAAATACCAATAAAGAGATTGCTGCAAAAAGTAGAGTTACAAAGCAAGCAATGAGCAAGGTTGTTAAAGAATTAGAGGATTTAGGGTTAATAAAAGTTTCGCAGCATTCAACTGATAAACGAAGTGTAATGATTTTTTTTACAGATAAAGGCAAGAAGATGGTTTACACTGCTAAGCTTCAAGTTAAAGCACTTACAGATGAATATAAAAAAATAATTGGAGAGAAAAATTATGAGATAATGATTGATAGTTTGTCTAAGATTATTGCCTATCACGACAATGTTTGTGGAAAATTATAATAGCTTATTCAGCAAAGAGAAGCTATTATAATTTCAGTATTATTTTAGTATCGTTATTGACCCTCCTAACTTTTTATAATTAGGAACATCAATAATATAATAATAAGTTCCAATTGGTAAAGTTTGGCCATTTCTAGTGCCATTCCAAGGTTTGCTATAACCTCTGGATTCAAACATAATACTACCTCCCCTGTCAAATACTTTAACAGTAATATTAGAAAAATCTGATAAAACTGATAGATCCCAAATATCATTAACACCATCACCATTTGGAGAAAATGCATTAACGATTGGTAATTCCTTATAAAGTTTAACATAAGTGTTTTCTGTGGTTTCGCATCCATCTATGCTGGTAGCTCTTAGCGTATATTTTGTATTAAATGTGGGGCTGCAAATAGGGTGCTCTACAGTGTCATAATCTAAGAATATGTTTGTCGTCCATTTGAAAGCAATTGCATTAGTTGTAGTAGCATTTAACGTTATCTGATTTCCAAGCCATACTCTAAATGTATCTTGTAATGATATTGATGGTTGTAATAGCAGCGTTAAATTAAGTGTTGCACTACTATCACAACCTTGCGAGTTAATCAATCCAGTTTTAGTTTGTGTTCCAGCAGCAGTAAAGCTTAAGGCATTCCATAAGTAAGGAAGCTGTGATGGGCAGATTGATAAATTAT
>JANYEB010000146.1 GCA_025363355.1 Chitinophagaceae bacterium
CATCATCAGAGAATTGAAAATATTTAGAATAGTGGCAGAGAAATATAGAAACAGACGAAAACGATTTGGAATGAGAGTAAACCTAATTGCTGCCTTTTATAACAGAAATATTGATTTAAAATGAATTGTCGAAGAGGTCTATTAAAAACTGATGGATAAACGGTTTTTAAATTGTATTCATAATAGAGCAAAACACCCAAAAGCTATTGATATGATTGACTTTGCAACTATTGTAAAGAAAAACCTAAAAGTGTTGAAAAATTCTTGTTTTGGGTAAGTGGCTTGATGGAGTTATTGATTAGCTCTCATTTGCAATACTAATCTCCAATTTTCGCCTCATTTTTCTCATACTGTAGTTTACTAAAAACACACCTGATATGGTGATAAGAGATCCAATGATAATTGTTGCAGTAAGCTTCTCATTTAAAAAAATAGTTCCTGTAATCATTGCTACAATTGGATTAATGTATGCATATAAAACAGCAATAGATGGATTCAGATGTTTTAGGGAATAAACAAATGCAATGATAGCAATGATAGAACCAGCAGCAATAAGGTAAACTACTGCCATCCAAGCTTCAAAAGAAATACTTGAAATAGGAATTGTTTTTTCGGTTGAAAAACTAATGATGGCAACAATAAAAGAACTAAATAACATTTGCCAACCCATTCCAAAATATGGGTTCATTTCAACGTATTTTTTGGCGACTAAAATGCTACTCAAACTCCATGATAGCATTGCAACAATTGCAAGAGTTAATCCTAGCAAATACCCAGTAGGATGAGCTCCAAAAGCATTATCATAAAACACAAAACCAATTCCTCCAATACCCAGCAAAATGCCAACAATTGTTGTAAAGTTGATTGTTTTGTTTTTGAAGAAGAAGAACTCGATAATAACAACACTTAATGGATACAATGCACCAATTAATGCACCCAATCCACTTGATATATATTTTAAACTATAAGTACTTAAAGCATTTGCCATAACGAAAGCTAAAACCCCAAGCAGAAATAATTTTTTAAACTGTGCTTTTGTTGGTAACGGTTCTTTTTTTATCAAAAAAAATCCAATAAATATTGAAGCTGCTATAAACTGTCTTATTGCTGCTAATTCAAAAGCAGGAATACCTTTGATTCCAAATTTCATAGCAACCCAAGTGGTACCCCAAATAATACTTGTTGCAGTTAAAGCTAAATATGCTTTTTGTTTTGAATGAATCGCCATTAAAGATTAATTTCAAATGCTCCTTGCAAAGAGCATATATGATATTGCAAATGTAAACTATCGCAAGTCTGTTTCCATTTGTTGATTTTCCACATTGAATTACTACCATCAAAAATATATTGGTTACAATCGAATGTTTGGTATAGTTTATCAATATATACTCTGGGATTTTTTGTAATAATTACTGCATCAACTTTAATCTTTTCTCCTGCATAAAAAACTGGCGAATCAACAATGGCAAAGCTCTTATTTTTTGTTATTATAAAGTTGTTTTTGTAAGTGATATTTAAAATTGAATCAGACTCGGTTATTCTGTGCAATATTCGTGATGGTTTAATGTGGAAGTTTCTTAAAAAACCATCTTCTTGCAAAATAGAATCACCAATAAAAAACAGCTTTCTACCGTCAACTAAATCAATGGCTGTGTGTTTAGGAACATTGTAAATAATAATTTTTTCTTGTTGATTTCTATTCATAAAATCAATGCTTCTTAATCCAATAAAACACATTAAAAACAACAAGCCAATCAACATTACTTTACTCTTTTTTTCTATCAACCAATAACTAAACCCAATAATAGATGCAAATAAGATGATGGCTTGTAAAATACTTATTTGAATAGATTCCCAAACTGCAAAAGGCAGTGCATCTATATTTAAAATAAATTTATTTAAAACAGTGATGCCCCATTCAATTCCTTTGCCAATAAGGCTTGCAGCACTTGCCCAAAAAGAAAAAATTAATAGCAAAAGCTCTGCATAAAGTATTAAACCAGAAAATGGAACTGCAAAAATATTTGCGAATAAAAACAAGTTTGGAAACTGGTGAAAATGATACAACACAATTGGTAATGTGAGGATTTGTGCAGAAAGCGTAATAGCATTCAACTCCCAAAATCCTTTCAGTAATTTATTCTTGAAATAAAACCATTTTTTTACATAGGGAGAAAAAACAACAATACTTAGTACCGCAGAATATGAAAGTTGAAAACCAACATCCCATAAACTAAAAGGATTGATGATTAGAATGATTAATGCTGATATTGCCAAACCATTATAAATATTAGAACGTTTGCCTAGTGAATCTGCAATAACAATGCAAGTAAACATTATTGCACTTCGCAAAATTGATGGAGCCATACCTGCAATAAAACTAAACATCCATAAAATAAAAATAATAGTAATTGGCTTTAATATTTTACTGATTTTATAGCGACTGAAGGGTTTAAATAAAAAAATAAGCAATCCATAGATCATTCCTAAATGCAGACCACTAATTGCTATGATATGCACAACGCCTGTGTTGCTGTATGCCCTTACTAAATCTCTATCAAGTTCATTTCTATAACCAATTAATAAAGCTTCTGCAATGCTTAATTCATTTTGAGATTTAATATTTTTCTTCAAGATTTCTAAAACATTTGTTCTAATATTTATAAGTGCATTAGTGAACCAATTTGTTTGTATGGTTGGCAAAATAGTAAAATCATTATCGCTTAAAAAAGCTTGATAATGTATATCTTGAAAACTACAATATCTTGCATAATTAAATCCTCCTGGATTGCCAGCGTTTACAATACTTGCAACGTTTTTTGTAAGCATAATTTGCGATCCATAATGCACATTTGGCATAGAGCTATCTTTTCTAAAATATAGCAATAAATCGCCTTCAACATTTTGCCAAATACCATTATTATAAACTGCATTAAATGTTGCCAATGCTTTATAGCTTTTTTCTTTAGCACTTATGTTTTCTTGCAGCGTTGCAATAACAGGCGTTTCTTTATTAATATAATTTCCTACCCAAGCTGGTCTATTTGCTATGTTTTTTGCAAAGGATAAACCTCCTCCAATTGCTATCAAAAACAAATTAATTAATAGACCTTTTACCCAACCAACAGCATTTCTCTTTGCTAGTGATAAAAAAGAAAAAGTAGCAAATAAAATAGAAGCTGTAGCTGCCAAGCAAACTAAAAATTTAATATCAACAGAAAAGTGATATTGAACAAGAATACCAACAAATACTGGAATCAAAAATCGAAGTGCTGGAATCTGTTTTATAAAATTATAAGCGTAGAATTTCACTTTTATATTTTTAAGTATCAGAATTGAAGTTACCTTAGCAAAAGATTATTTATCTGGTTGCAGAACAAAGTTTTAACAATAAAAATATGAGTTTACCAAGATATGTTGGCATAAAATCGCTACTTTTTTTTATGATTTTTTTAAATCAACATACTATATCACAATCAATTAGCTTAAACAACTCGTTCATAAGGGTTAATGGAACACAATTCATTCTTAACAATAAACCCTATTGTTATGTTGGAGCTAATTTTTGGGCAGGTATGAATCTAGGTTCTTTGTCTAAAAGTGGCAACAAAGAAAGACTAATTCGTGAACTAGATAGAATGTCTAGCCTTGGTATCAACAACCTTAGAATAATGGCTTTAACAGAAGGACCCGATACAGAGCCTTACAGAATTGTACCAGCAAACAATGATAGCGGAATTTTAAAAGAAGGATACTTAATTGGATTAGATTTTTTACTTGCAGAAATGAAGAAAAGAAATATGTATGCAGTTGTTTGTCTTAGTAACTTTTGGCCTTGGAGTGGGGGTTTTGCACAATATCAAAAATGGTTAGGCGATATAAAAACTATACACTATCCAATGGATACAACAAAAGCACAAGACTGGGATTTGTATATGCAAGAAACTGCAAAGTTTTATAGCTCACCCGAAGCAATTGAATTATATCTTAACTCAATAAAAAAAATAATTCAACGAGTAAACTCTTTATCAAATCTGGAGTATAGAAATGATGGAACTATAATGAGTTGGGAGCTTTGCAATGAGCCAAGAGGAATGAAAAATGTTAAAGATTATTTACTTTGGATTGATAAATCTGCAAGCTACATTAAACAGCTTGATAACAATCATTTGGTAACTGTTGGTAGCGAAGGATTAGACTCTTATAAAGAAATAAATGGAACACCTTTTACCGAAACACATCAAAGTAAATTTATAGATTATACTTGTGCTCATTTATGGGTTCAAAACTGGAATTGGTATGATGTAAAAAATCATAAAGAAACATATCCAACTGCATTAAAAAAAGTAGCAGAATATTTAGAAGAACACATAAATCTTGCTGGTAAATTGAACAAGCCATTTGTACTTGAAGAGTTTGGTATTGGTAGAGATAATGGCAGCTATGATGTTACATCGTCAACAAAAATTAGAGATGATTATTATAGCTATGTTTTTAAATTAATTTGCAACTATACAAAACAACATAAAGCAGCTGGTGTTAATTTTTGGGCTTGGGGTGGTGAGGGCAGACCAAGAAGTAGTGGTTGCTGGTGGAAGGAAGGAGATGATTTTATTGGCGACCCACCACACGAACAACAAGGTTGGTATTCTGTTTATGATAAAGATAAATCGACACTTAAAGTGATAAAGAAATATGCAAAATTTATGAATAAACTAAGAAAATAGCTTACACATTAGCTAATTAATTGAATATTTTACATAAATTCTAGAAAATTAGAAGCACGTTTAGTTTAATAATCAACCTTTATTAGATGTAGATTAACCAAAATATTCAAAAATTAGAGCTATAAAGAATTTCATTTTGTATATTAGCTCCGACTCCTTACTTTTGCCGCCCTTTCACAAACAGTCAGAATGGTGACTACTGTAAACTGAAATAACATTATAGCATTTAAAAAATTGTAAAAACACAATGAAACGTACTTATCAACCACATAAACGCCGTCGTAAATCAGTTCACGGTTTTCGCCAAAGAATGCAAACTGCTAATGGCCGTAAGGTTTTAGCTAGTCGTCGTGCAAAAGGGCGTCACAAACTAACAGTTTCTGACGAAAAAGGCTTAAAATAGAATAATTTAAAGTTTAATAGAACTAAAGATGTAGGTTATAATTTGAATTATTTTACTCAAATTATAACCTATATTATTTTTTTGTTCCATCATATACCATATCTTTACTGCGTAATGAATCATTAGAGATGAAATCTTTTTACAAAATACTATTTACTATTGTTTTTTCTATTGGCCTGTCGTCGTTTGGACACGCAAGCAATGAAGGTATTTTTGCTGACCAAAAGATAAGATTCGTTCAATGCTACCCAAACCCTGCTTCCGTAAGCATTAATTTTGAATTCAATATAGCAACAGACAAAACATTTGTTTTATCTGTTTATAATTTTATTGGTAAAAAAGTTGATGAGGTTAAAATTAATTCTGGCAAAATAAATCTAAATTTAGAGGCTTATTACAGAGGTTTATATGTTTATCAACTACGAGATAAACAAGGTCAATTAATTGAAAGTGGAAAGTTTCAAGTAGTTAAATAATTTTACATTTCTCCCCATTTATACGAGTTAGTTTCTATATCAGCAAGTTGTAACATTCTATCTACAACGGTTTCTGCTAATTGTTCAAACGTTTTAGGCTTTGAATAAAATGATGGTGTTGCAGGACATATTATTCCTCCGGCCAATGTTATAGTTTCCATATTTTTAATATGTATTAAATTATATGGAGTTTCCCTTGCAACAACAATTAGCTTTCTTCTTTCTTTCAAAATCACATCAGCAGAACGAGTGACCAAATCGTCACTGATTCCATTTGCAATTCTTCCTAAAGTACCCATACTACAAGGAACAATAAACATAATATTATATCTGGCAGACCCTGATGCAAATGGTGCAGAAAAATCATTTTTTTCGTAGAATTTGATAGGATAATTATTATACGAATCGTTTTCTAATTCAGTTTGCCAAACTTCCTTTGCATTATTGCTCATTACAACAGCTAAACTCTCCCATTGATTATTAAATGCTACAAGCTTATCTAGCAATACTTTTGCATATATAGAACCACTGGCTCCGGTTATTGCAACAACAATTTTGTGTTTTGTATTCGTCATATTTTATGATTCTAATTGTTCAATCATCTCTTTCATTTCAGCTAAATGATTCCCATATAATTTTCTTAAATACCATTTTGTAAAGAAGAACATTCCAACAGAAAATATCACTACCATTAAGCCTAACAGAATTATATATTTTTTGGGGTTGATAGAAGTTGATAACATATTTGAATTTATGTTATGTTCACTGTCTAAATATCCTAAATACCCAGAAAATAAAAGGCATATTGGAATTAGCAGCATTGTAAATTGAAAATATCTTTTTAAAAATTCACTTAGCAGTGAATGTAATTTTTTAAGATTGTCTTTTATTGAATCAGCGGATGATGTTAAAGAATTTGTTCGTTGCAATAAATAGAATAAAAAACCTGTGAAAACTGATATAACTACTAAAAAGAAAGAGAAATAAATTCTAATACTAGAATTTTTAGAGAAGAAGCTTACATAAGCAAAAATAGCAATGAATATAACGCTGAAAATAATTTCTGTTACTAAACTTTTTTTAATCTTACTAATAACAGAGTTTGTTTTTATGTTGTTTAGTGAAGATATATTAGAGAGAACCATTTCAAAGCTTTGGTTGCCTTCTAAACGTTTATTTAACTGCATTTTTAGTTCATCTAAATCCATTCTTATACATTTATAACTGATAATTTTTTTCAGTCTCTTCTTTCAATTTTATTTTCAATCTATTCATTTTAACAGCAACATTATTTGGTGTAATACCAAGCGTTTCACCAATTTCTATATAACTAAAATCTTCCAAATAAAGCATCACTAATGCTTTGTCTATTTTATTTAATTTACCAATTGCCTTGTACATTGCCTTTACCTGTTCTTCAATATTGTCGTCATTGTTAGAGATTTCTGGTAAATTTTCTGTAAAGCTGGTTTGAACTTGTTTTTTATCTTTTCTAAAAAAGGTTATGGCTGTATTTAATGCCACTCTATATAACCAAGTGCTAAATTGAGCTTCGCCCCTAAACCCATTATAAGACTTCCAGGATTGCAAACAAATTTCTTGAAATAAGTCTTCTCTATCAGTCTTATTATCCATATATAAATTACAAACTTTGTACACTATTTTTTGATGTGCATTTAATAAGTCTATAAATTCTGCCTCAGAGGTCATTTTGTAGTTAATTCAAGTTGCAAAATAAGTATGATATGATGGATATAATCATACAAACATTGTTTATAATAAAAAAGCTCGTGAAATCACGAGCTTTTTTATTATACTTCTTGTAGTTATATTAGTTTTCTTTTTTTGTTGGTTCAGCACCCTTTAAAACCTCACCTTCAATTGTTAAAACTGTTGGCTCTGGAATATTTAAGAATTTTACTGTAACAGTTTTTGTAAACGGCCCAGCATTTGCAGCATTGTAAGTCACTTTAATAGGAGATGATTTTCCTTTTAAAATAGGAGCTTTTGAATACTCAGGTGTTGTGCAACCACATTGTGCAGTTGCCTGCTCAATAATCAAAGGCTTACTACTTGTATTTTTCAAGGTAAACGTAATGCTCTGTGGCGTACCTTGTTTTATTTTACCAAAGCTGTGTTTTAATTTATCAAAACTAGCAGCTGATGCAACTACAGCAGATGTAGTAGCTGGTTTAGTTTGTGCATTTGAGGTAGCAAAACTTAAAAGTATTACTACACCTAAAAATAATTTTTTCATACTAATATTTTTTAATGTTTAGTTTCTTCAGCTGGCTTTAATTTATCGATAGATCCATTTGCAGGAGCCGATTCTGTTGGTACAGGGTAAGTTTCACCTTTAAAAGTTACAACTTTTGTTACGTTGCTGTTTAATGTTACAGTAACTGATTTTGAAAAAGGAGTACCGCTTCCTGGAGCACCACCATTGAAACCTAAAGTAACTTTAACCGTTTCGCCTGGTGCAAATTTTTTCTTTGCTTCGTACTCAGGAGTTGTGCAACCACAACCAGGTTGAACCAATGTTAATTCTGCAGTTTCTTTACTTATATTTTTAATAAACAAGTCATACTTTGCAGCTTTTCCAGCAGGAATTTTGCCAAAATCAAATGCATCATTCTTAAACTCGAATAATTTATTTACATCTACTGGAGGTGCTGGTGCAGCAACTGGTGCAACTTGAATAGGTGTAACTTGATTTTCTTTAGGATCAACAGCAGCTTTTGAAGTTTCAATTAATTTGCTTTCAACAGGTGTTCCTTTTAAACCTTTAGATGCATCTACTTTAACATCCTTCTTTACAGGAGCTTTTTTTATAGTTGTTGTTGTTTTTACAGCACTTGGTACTGATTTTCCAGTTTTGGGTGTTGTTTTAGTTTCGCTTGCAACTGGTTTCTTTTCAGTAATTTTTTTCTCTGTTTGAGCAAAAATTGGAGCAGCTACAAAAAATGCTGCTGCAATTAATAGTACTTTCTTCATAATTGTTTTAATTTTTAAAGGTGTAAAAGTAATTTGTTTTGAATATTTATTGTAAATAAAATAAGTCAACAGCAATTCAATGTAAAAATTATGCCAAAGTTCATCAATTTTATTTTTTTACTATTTTTTAATACTCGAAAAGTGAACATTGTACCGATAAGCTAAAATTATTTTCAATTTCTAAGCAAATATCTTCAATGATATTTACTAACACTTATTTTTGATGTATGGAAGAAATTATAACGCCAACATATTCTAACGATGTACTTTCCTATGATGCTTTTAAAACGCAGGTTTTACAAGATTATAAAACAGCTGCAATTAGCAGAGAAACAAGCCTTTTAGGACGTAGAGAAGTGCTTACAGGCAAAGCAAAATTTGGAATTTTTGGGGATGGAAAAGAAATAGCACAAATTGCTATGGCTAAATCTTTTGCTCCAGGAGATTTTCGTAGTGGATATTATCGTGATCAAACTTTTATGTTTGCTAGTGGTTTAGCTAGTGTTGAACAATTTTTTGCCCAGCTTTATGCAGATCCAGATGTGAACAATGAACCTTTTAGTGCAGGAAGACAAATGGTTAGCCATTTCTCAACAAGAAATGTTGATGACAATGGCAATTGGCTTGATCTTGCAAATAGAAAAAATGTTTCTGCCGATTTATCTCCCACTGCTGGTCAAATGCCACGTGCAGTGGGCTTAGCTTTAGCATCTAAATCATTTAGACATATTCAACAACTTTGGGGTCAACATCAATTAAGTCATAATGGAAACGAAGTTTGTTTTTGTACCATTGGCGATGCATCAACAAGTGAAGGACATTTTTGGGAAAGCGTAAATGCTGCCAGCGTTATGCAAATTCCATTAGCCATTTTTGTTTGGGATGATGGTTATGGTATATCTGTTCCCAATAGCTATCAAACAACAAAAGGTTCTATTTCAACAGTATTACAAGGATTTCAAAAAGAGAAAGATACCAATGGCATTCAAATTTACAAAGTAAAAGGTTGGGATTATGCAGCTATGTGTGAAGTATTTGAAGCTGGAATTCAAAAAATAAGAGAAACTCATACCCCTGCAATATTTCACGTTCAGGAAATAACACAGCCTCAAGGTCATAGCACAAGTGGCAGTCACGAAAGATATAAAAGTCAAGAGCGTTTACAATGGGAAAAAGATTGGGACTGCAACAAACAATTCAAATCTTGGGTTTTAGAAAACGCTATTGCTAGTGAACAAGAATTGGATGCAGTTGAAGAAGATGCAAGAAATTTTGTGAGAGAAAGTAAAAACAGAGCTTGGGATAAATTTCAAAAACCAATTCTTGAGCAAGTTGAAAAAGCTACTGCTTTAATAGCTTCTATCAGCACAACAGATGTTGAAACTTATCACCACATTCAACAAATTGCAGCAAACTTAAAAACAATCAAGGAACCTTTACGAAGAGACGTAATGCAATCACTTTGTTTGGCTTTAGAATTGGCTCCAACAGCTCAAGAAGTTAAAGATTGTTATAGTTATTTAGTCACAGAAAACAAAGATTTATTTAATTCACATTTATATAATCAAGGAAATAAAAGTGCTTTAAAAGTTGCTGAAACAAAACCTTGGATTTCGTTTGATGCACAAACACTAAATGGATATGAAATATTGAATAAATATTTTGATTCATTATTTGCCAATAACCCTCTAGTGGTTGCATTTGGCGAGGATTTAGGTTTTATTGGAGATGTAAATCAAGGATTTTCTGGGCTACAAAAAAAGTATGGCGAAGAAAGAATTTTTGATGTTGGGATAAGAGAAACAACCATTGCAGGTCAAGCAATCGGTATGGCTGTGCGTGGACTTAGACCTATTGCTGAAATTCAATATTTAGACTACTTATTATATGCAATTCAAACCCTAAGTGATGATGTTGCAACATTACATTACAGAACAAAAGGTCAACAAAGTTGCCCATTAATCATTAGAACTAGAGGTCACAGATTAGAAGGTATTTGGCATAGTGGTAGCCCAATGGGTATGATATTAAATGCACTTCGTGGAATGTATGTTTGTGTGCCAAGAAATATGGTGCAAGCAATTGGAATGTACAATACTTTATTGCAAAGTAACGATCCAGGTATTGTAATTGAATGTTTAAACGGATATCGTTTAAAAGAGAAAATGCCAGCTAATTTACTGGAGTTTACAGTACCATTTGGTGTGCCAGAAATCATTAAACAAGGAACAGATATTACCATTGTATCTTATGGTTCTACCTTGCGAATCATTAGTGACGCAGCAGAAAGATTAGAGAAACAAGGAGTAAGTTGCGAAATCATTGATGTGCAAACTTTATTGCCATTCGATATTCATCACCACATTGTTGAATCTTTAAAAAAGACAAATAGAATTTTATTTGTTGATGAAGATGTGCCTGGAGGAGCTGCTGCATATATGTTTAACAAAGTGATGGAAGAACAAGGTGGCTACAAATGGTTTGATGCTGCACCAAGAACTTTAACTGCACACGCACACAGACCTGCTTATGGTAGTGATGGCGATTATTTTAGCAAACCAAATATTGATGATGTTATGAGAGTTGTTAATGAAATGATGGCTGAGTAATCAGAGATTCTTCACATACAAAAAACCTCAAGTAAAAATTTCTACTTGAGGTTTTTTATTTTTAATAACTATCCCTCTCTAAACACAACAGTTCCATCAAACACATCTGCTAAAATTGGTTTAGCTTTATCAATATTTCCTTGCAATATTTTTTTACTTAGTTCATTCACCACAGCTTTTTGTATCAAGCGTTTCAAAGGTCTTGCACCAAAAGTTGGGTCGTAACCATTTTGCAATAAAAAGTCTATTAAGTAATCGGTAAACTGCAACTGAATGCCATTTTCTGCAACACGATTTTTAAGTTCGTTCAATTGAATAGTAATAATGCCTTTCATTTCTTTTTTAAGCAATGGATGGAACATTATAATCTCATCAACACGATTTAAAAACTCTGGTCTAACAGTTTCTTTAAGTAAAATCATCACTTCTTTTTCAGCTTGTTCAGAAATTTCATCAATGTTATTCTCGTTTACATTTTCAAATTTTTCTTGAATAATATGACTACCAATATTGCTTGTCATAATGATGATAGTGTTTTTAAAATTCACAGTTCGTCCTTTATTATCTGTCAATCTTCCATCATCTAAAACCTGCAATAAAATATTCCAAACATCTGGGTGTGCTTTTTCAATTTCATCAAGCAACACAACGCTGTAAGGCTTTCTACGCACAGCTTCTGTCAATTGTCCACCTTCATCATAACCCACATATCCTGGAGGAGCACCTACTAATCTGCTTACTGTATGTTTTTCTTGATATTCACTCATATCAATTCTTGTCAACATACTTTCATCATCGAATAAATAGGTTGCAAGTGCCTTGGCAAGTTCGGTTTTACCAACGCCAGTTGTGCCTAAAAATATAAACGAGCCAATAGGTTTTTTGGGGTCTTGCAAGCCAGCTCTGCTTCTTCTAATAGCATCTGCTACTGCAACAATTGCTTCTTGCTGACCAATTACTTTTTTGTGTAATTCATCTTCAAGGTTTAATAATTTTTCTCTTTCGCTTTGCAACATTTTTGACACAGGAATATGCGTCATTCTTGCAATGGTTTCAGCAATATCTTCTGCATCAACTTCTTCCTTCATCAATCTTTTTTCAGAAGATTTATCTAACTCAACACTTAACAATTCAATGATTTTTTCTTGGTCTTTTATTTTGCCATAACGAATTTCAGCCACCTTTCCAAAGTCACCATTACGTTCTGCAAGTTCTGCTTCGTGTTTTAGATTTTCAATGCTTGATTTAGCATTTTGCACTTTATCAACCAACTCTTTTTCGGCTTTCCACTTAGCTTTGAATGTATCTCGTTGCACACTTAAAGTTGAAATTTCTGTATTCAAATCTTTCAACTTTGGCTCATCATTTTCACGTTTAATAGCTTCTCTTTCAATTTCAAGTTGACGAATTTTTCTTTCCAATTCATCTAATTCTTCAGGCATAGAATTCATCTCAAGCCTAAGCTTGGCAGCACTTTCATCAATTAAGTCAATGGCTTTATCTGGCAAAAACCTATCTGTAATATATCGTTGAGAAAGTTCAACAGCGGCAATAATGGCTTCATCTTTTATACGAACGTGATGGTGCGTTTCGTATCTATCTTTCAATCCACGCAAAATAGAAATCGCATCTTCTGTACTTGGCTCATCAATCATTACTTTTTGAAATCTTCTTTCAAGTGCTTTATCTTTTTCAAAATATTTTTGATACTCATTTAATGTTGTTGCACCAATGGCTCTCAATTCTCCACGAGCTAATGCTGGCTTCAAAATATTAGCAGCATCCATTGCACCTTCTCCACCACCAGCACCAATTAAAGTATGTATTTCATCAATAAATAAAATGATTTCACCATCACTTTCTGCCACTTCTTTCACCACAGCTTTTAGTCTTTCTTCAAACTCGCCTTTATACTTTGCACCAGCAATTAATTGCCCCATGTCAAGGCTATATAAAACCTTAGATTTTAAATTTTCTGGCACATCACCATTTACAATTCTCATTGCCAAACCCTCTGCTATGGCGGTTTTACCAACTCCTGGCTCACCAACAAGTATGGGATTGTTTTTACTTCTTCTACTTAAAATATGCAGTGTTCTTCTTATCTCTTCATCACGCCCAATTACTGGGTCAAGCTTACCAGAAGCTGCAAATTCATTCAGGTTTCTTGCATACTTTTTCAATGCTTCAAACTGATTGTTTTGTGTTTGAGAATTGACAGTTGAACCTTTGCGTAAATCTTTAATTGCAGCCACTAAACCTTTTTCAGTAAGTCCAGCATCTTTTAAAATTTTAGCAGTATCATCATTCACTTGCAACAAGCCCAGCATCAAGTGTTCAACACTAATAAATTCATCGCCAAATTGCTTTAAAGAAGCATTCGCTTTTAAGAATGCAGTGTTCAAATCTCGCCCAAAATTTTGTGCTGCCTCACCTACAGATTGTTTTGGTAAACGAGCAATACTTTCATCAATTTTGCTTTCAACAAAAGCTGTGTTTACATTATTTTTCTTTAATAAATATTGCACACTACTATCCTCATCTGCCAACAAAACTTTTAGCAAATGATTCGTTTCTATGTTTACATTATTGTTGTTGAAAGCCTTTTGCTGTGCAGCTTGCACAATTTCTTGGGCTTTAATTGTATAGTTATTTAAATTCATATTTTTATATTTTCGTTAAACCAATTGCTCAAACCACAATCCATAAAATAAATTTACCAACTATGACATATAAAAATAAGTTTAACTGTCTTCATTTCCGATTATTTGTTGTTGGACTGCTATTCTTTCAGTTTTCTTACGCTCAAAACTTTTCAGGAGTTGATAATTGGCTCGATAATAATATCACTGAGCTAGGAGGGCGTGCAGTTATTCTTATTTATAAAGATGGAAAAATTATTTATACCAATGAAAAAAATGAGATAAGTAAAAAGCAAAAACTTGGTGCAAAATGGTTGGCAAAAAAAACAGGCAAAGAAGCAGATTTAAGCGACTTTACAGTTGATACAAAACAACGAATTGCAAGTTGTAGTAAATGGCTAACAGCTGCACTGGCTATGACTTTTGTTGATGAAAGGAACTTAAATTTAGAAGACACAATTGGTAAATTTTTACCAGTAATGACAGCACATAATAAAGGCAAAATAAAAGTGTGGCAATGCCTTAGCCATTTAACAGGAATCAAACAAACTGGTGTAGCAGCATCAATAAATGGAAGTGATGATGATAGTGGTGATGAACCACAAAAGAAACTTTCATTAAAAGAAAAATTAAAAAAGTTTAAAAATAAAAAAGATAATGGTTGGACTTCTATGCAAGAAGCAATTGATAGCATTGCAAATGCCCCAATGGAAGGAGAGCCTGGCAAAACGTTTCATTATGGAAATGCAGGGCTACAAATAATTGCAGCTATTGTAGAAAAGATAAGCTATAGTAATTTTGAAACTCTTTTTCAAGAAAGAATTGCAAAGCCACTGCAAATGAATAACACCGATTTTGGTAATGTAAAAGTACCTCTTGCAGCAGGTGGTGCTTATAGTACACCAAATGACTATTTGAACTTTTTAAAAATGATTTTAAATGAAGGAGTGTTTAATGGCAAGCAAATCATCAGCAAGAATTCAATTGCTGAAATGCAAAAAAATCGTGTCGCAAATGATGCAAAAATTATATACTCGCCAGCAGAAGCAGGCAGTTGGGGGTATGGTTTTGGAGAATGGATAATGGATGGCAGCACTGAACATCAACGTTCAAAAGCTATCTCAAGCCCTGGCTTGTTTGGCACTTTTCCTTGGGTAGATAATGATAAAAAATATTGTGCAATACTTTTTACTTTCAATATAAAAAGCAAAGGCAGAAATGAACGATACACTGAACTAAAAAAAATAGTTGATGACTTAATAAAGTTCTAACAAAACTATTGATTTATTTATCACAATTCTTCATTCATAATTCTTCACTCATAATTGTATAAACATAGATATTTGCCAAATGGCAACTTTGCAATTCGATTTAGAAATTACAGATAAAAATTCCAAAGCAAGAGCAGGAAAAATAACCACCGATCACGGCGAAATTCTTACGCCTATATTTATGCCTGTTGGCACAGTTGGAAGTGTAAAAGCAGTTACACAACAACAACTTAAGCAAGAGGTAAATGCTCAAATCATTCTAGGAAATACTTATCACTTATATCTACGACCAGGGACAGAGGTATTAGAAGCAGCAGGTGGCTTGCATAAGTTTAATGGTTGGGACAAACCAATACTTACAGACAGTGGTGGTTATCAAGTTTTTTCCTTAGCAAATAATAGAAAATTAAGCGAAGAAGGTGCATTGTTTCAAAGTCATATTGATGGAAGTAGACATATGTTTTCTCCTGAAAAAGTAATGGATATTGAAAGAAGTATTGGTGCAGATATTATTATGGCTTTTGATGAATGTCCTCCATATCCAAGTGATTATACTTATGCTAAAAAAAGTATGGAACTCACACATCGTTGGTTAGAAAGATGTGTAACGCGTTTGGCTGAAACACCTGATAAATATGGCTATACACAAAACCTCTTTCCAATTGTTCAGGGAAGTACTTACAAAGATTTAAGAGTAGCTTCATCTCAATTTATTGCATCTCAAAATGCAGCAGGTAATGCAATTGGTGGTTTAAGTGTAGGCGAACCAGAAGAAATGATGTATGAGTTCACAGAACTTTGTTGCGATAACTTACCAAGCGATAAACCTCGTTATTTGATGGGTGTTGGCACGCCTTGGAATATTTTAGAAAATATTGCCTTGGGTATTGATATGTTTGATTGTGTGATGCCAACTCGCAATGGAAGAAATGGAATGTTGTTCACTAGCAAAGGAATCATCAATATAAAAAATAAAAAATGGGCTACAGATTTTTCTGTCATTGATGATGGCATACCTTGCGACACAAGTAATTTTTATAGTAAAGCCTATGTTAGGCATTTGTTTGTAGCCAACGAAATTTTAGGTTTGCAGATAGCAAGCATTCACAATTTAGCTTTCTATCTTTGGCTCGTTGGCGAAGCAAGAAAACATATTTTAGCAGGAGATTTTACAAGTTGGAAAAATGAAATGTGTGTGAGGTTAAAGGAAAGATTATAATAAAAGCAAAAAAAGTTAAAAATCAAACCCAAAAAGTTTTCCTCTGTGTTCTTTGTGAAAACCTTTGTGCACTTTATTATTAAAATTTATTCTATAATGAAAAAGAAAATATTAATATTTTGTTTGACAATAATTGTTGCATTGAATTCTATTGCACAAAAGCAATTCATATTTGGCTCAAACAACTCAATGTTTCCATTAAAAACTACTAATGCAAAATATCCAAGCAGTGATAGTAAATTCAATGATAACAGTTGTTTGGTATATGTTCCAAAACATTTTGATAAAAACAAACCTTGGCATTTTATGCTTTGGTTTCATGGTTGGAACAATAATATCCAAAGCACTATTGAGCAATTCAAATTACATGAACAGATTGCATTAAGTGGTGCAAATATTATTTTAATAATGCCTGAAGGTGTTAAAAATGGCAATGATAATTATTGTGGTAATTGGGAGCAAGCCAACTATTTTAATTGGTTTATGGAAGATATAAAATTGAAGTTAAGATCGGAGAAAATAGTTGATAAAATAACTACCGATAATCAGTTAATTATTTCTGGTTATAGTGGTGCATCAAGAGCATTGGTGCAAGTGATGGACTTTTCATCAACTACTATAAAAGCTATATTAATGTTCGATGCTATTTATAGTCACGAAATCAATATTATCAACTGTTTAAAAAAATTTCCTGCTTGCAAATTAATCAATCTTCATACAGCTCGTGAAGCTTGCACAACAAGTACAAAAAATCTTATTCAACTATTACAAAAACAAAAAATAAGCTACTTGCAAAAACAAGATACAGGTGTTACAGATGCTGAATTAAAAAGCAATAGAATTTTATGCTTATCATCAAACCTTTCTCATAATGATGTGCCTGTTTCTTATAATTATTTGAGCAGATTTTTAAAAGCAAGTGAGTAACATTTCATTGCAAACAACTATAAACATTACACTTTGAACTACTATAATATACCACAACCAACACGTCTTAAAACAAGAGAAGTTAAAGTAGGCAATTTGCTTATTGGCAACAATCATCCAATTCGCGTGCAAACAATGACTACAACAGATACAATGGATACTATTGCAACTGTTGAACAATCTATTCGTTGCATTAAAGCTGGTGCAGAGCTGGTGCGTATCACAGCTCCTTCAAAAAAAGAAGCAGAAAATTTATTGAACATCAAAAATGAATTAAGAGCAAGAGGTTATAACACACCTTTGGTTGCTGATATTCATTTTACACCCAATGCTGCTGAAATTGCTGCACGAATTGTAGAGAAAGTAAGAGTAAACCCTGGCAATTATGTTGACAAGAAAAAGTTTGAACAAATTGAATATACCGATGCAGAATATGCTGAAGAAATTGAACGTATTAGAGAGCGTTTTTCGCCATTGGTATTGATTTGTAGAGAGTATGGAACTGCAATGAGAATTGGCACTAATCACGGCAGTTTGAGTGATAGAATTATGAGCCGTTATGGTGATACTGCAAATGGAATGGTTGAAAGTGCTATGGAGTTTTTACGTATTGCTCGAAGCCTTGATTATCATAACATTATTTTAAGTATGAAAAGCAGCAATCCCATTGTAATGGTGGAGGCTTATAGATTGCTTGTAAATACTATGGATACTGAGTTTGGCGAAATTTATCCTTTGCATTTAGGTGTTACAGAAGCTGGTGACGGCGAAGATGGAAGAATTAAAAGTGCTATTGGAATTGGAACTTTATTGCAAGATGGAATTGGTGATACCATCAGGGTTTCATTGACTGAAGATCCAGAATTTGAAATTCCTGTTTGTGTGGATTTGGTGAAATTGAATTCAGAAGCAGGTAAATTAAATAGTCAAAACAATTTAACAAACAACACCAAACACCAAACACCAAACAAACGAATCTCCAATTCCAAATTCCCAATTCCTCAAGTGATTGCAGATTTTATGTTGGCAGAAACCATTGCTCACCAGGACTTACAAAGCATTGGCTATACTTATAATGAAATAACAGATAAGTGGAATATTGCAGATGCAGCAGCAGATTTTATTTACACTAGCAATAAAATTTTAGATTTTGCATTGCCTGGAACATTAAGAGTTTTAGTTGATGCAAATGTTTGGAATGAAAAATTAGACACTGAAAAATATTTTCCTTTATATCAGTCAAATGAAATTTTTGAGACAAACAAAACCTTAAACCTTAAACATCAAACCTTAAACTTTATTGCTCTTGATGTTTCAAAAAATGTAGATGAAATTATTGAAGCAACAAAAAATAATGATACAGTTGTTTATACAATTTATTCAAACGAAAGCAATGGAATGCAGCAGTGTAGGGCTTTTGCACAAGAACTAGCAGAACACAATATTCATCATCCAATAATTATCGCTGTAGAAAGTCATCATTCAAGTATTGATGAACAACTCATTCATTTTGCTCAAAAAGCAGGAGCATTATTTTTAGATGGAATAGGAAATGGTATTTGGTTAATGAATGACCCAAGTAAAATTATTAACCAAAAAGTAAATGGCAGAACGTATTTACCTGTAAAAAACAATCACCAGTTTTTAAACAATACTTCGTTTGGAATTTTGCAAGCAACACGTAAAAGAATTTCTAAAACAGAATATATCAGTTGCCCAAGTTGTGGTAGAACTTTATTTGAATTGCAAGAAACCACAGCAAAAATTCGTAATAGAACCAATCATTTAAAAGGACTCAAAATTGCTATAATGGGTTGCATTGTAAATGGACCAGGAGAAATGGCTGATGCCGATTTTGGCTACGTTGGTAGTGGCGTTGGTAAAATAACTTTATACAAAGGAAAAGAAGTTGTTAAAAAGAACATCGACAGCGAGGTGGCTGTCGATGAACTCATTAATCTTTTGAAAGAAAATGATGCTTGGATAGATGCTCCTTTATAATAATTCTAGTTATAAAAGTTTATCGAGCATTAATTATTGCTTGATAAACTTCTCGAATAATGTGGTGTTATTATTCATAACGATTTTAACAACATAAGCACCTTTTAAAAGCCCTTGAACATTGATTGTTGTTGATTGATTATTGATTATTTTTTTATCAATAATTATCCTTCCAAGGTAGTCAATAATTTGTAACGCTTTCGCTCCTTTACATTAGACCTCTTCGACAATTCATTTTAAATCAATATTTCTGTTATAAAAGGCAGCAATTAGGTTTACTCTCATTCCAAATCGTTTTCGTCTGTTTCTATATTTCTCTGCCACTATTCTAAATATTTTCAATTCTCTGATGA
>JANYEB010000044.1 GCA_025363355.1 Chitinophagaceae bacterium
CTTCTATTCACATGGGACAAAGGGGGAAGCACTTGCTTCTCATGGGAACCTTCTCTCAGGAAGTTCCTAGGGCTTCTGTGGATATTCTCCCACAGGAAGTGCTGGGGTGAGTGTGAGAGGTTCCCCAACCCTGGTCCAGGGTTGAGGTCCAGACTGTTCCCTTGGGGAAGCCTGGTCTAGACTCTGATGTCATGGTTCTCACAAACCCTTGCCTAGCCTTCCCTGGCTGGCCCCTCTGCCTAGACCTACCAGACCCTGCCTGATAAGATCCTGATAAGATCCTTATCAGTGCCCTTCACTGATAAGGCTTTATCTCCACAACCTGCTTGACAATCTCACTGGGGACTTCAATGTGATATTCAGGTGATCCTTGGGGATGTTCCTACCAAGGGTGGGCCCTTGTAGGTGCTGTAATCCTGCCTGAATTCCCAACCATCACACCTTCCCCTCTTTTAATGACAAGCCCCTCCTTCTGAGTTGGAGTTCATTAGTCTTTCTTATTTTGGCTGTGTCTTGGGTTTGGTATTTGGTTTTTAATTCAGAAGATGTTTCCCAGTGACTTTCTTGTACTGCTGATGATTTGTCTAAGTCACTTGTGTTCTTGATTCTTCATTTCCTGGTCTGTATGCTCTCTGTTCAGCAAGATACTGAAAATCTCATGTCTTCCAAAATCTTCTTGCTTGAGGGTTTCTCAACCTCAAACTGTGGATGTTCTTCTCATATCATGACTGATGAGGGAGGTAGTACTTCACTCCACTTGTCATAATATACTTTCTTTGTTCTTGAGCCTTCTGACTGGCACACTTTATTCTTCAAACCCATGCTTGGTGGTTTCTTTCTTGACTTGCTGTTGCAATGATGTGAGTGTAGATCTTCTATAGTTGGGTGTTGGAGTTATGACCTTGGATGGACATGAAGAATGACATGTGGGTAAAATCTTGTTGTATTTTTGATATGCCAACTCTACCAGTGGTGAAAGTGAAGCTTCATTGATTTGCTTTTCACTCACCATTTGATGCTGGGAGTAGCCTTCCTATGTCAAATGTTGACCTTTCTTCATGTGTCATCAGGGATAGCTAGATACTATCATGTTCCACTTGAGAGTGAGTTGATGTTTTGCTCTTTGATAGGTGTTGCAAGTTTTGTAGTACTCAAGCATGTGATTTAATCTAAGAGAAGCAACATGAACATGTTCTTCCCCTCTTTTAATCAAAGTGACCCCACAATTAAGTGGTCTGGTTTCCATGTCAGGGCATTTGTTCTTGATGTATGACATCCTGCTCTGTGATGTATAGTTGGGACTATTTACTGTGACTGATTTTGAAGTAGTGAGTTATAACTTCAATGAATAATTCCCAAACTTCTGGTAGTAGAGTACTGATTTGGTGATGAGGGTTTGACTTGTTGAAATGAATTTTCTTCTTCCTCTATTTCACACTTCCAGTCAACTTTCCCTGTTGTTCTGGTAAGTGGTTTGACTTTGCTAAAATAGTCATCAATGAGTCTCCTGTGGAATTTTGAAGGATCCCACTGATTATGAAGTTCTTCTCCTCTTCTAGGTGTGAACCAATCTCTGCTTCTCAACACCTACTCTGAATCCATCTCCAATACTCTAACTGCTATAAGTATTCTAAGTACTATATTTCCTTCCTTGATCAACTCTCACTTATTCTTTACTTGTAAACAGACCATTCTGTCTTCATACTCTTGCCACTTTCAGGACTTGCTTCCTGTGGTCTTCTTATGTGAGGTTGCAATTTAGGATACTAACTAAAATCTGACCCTGGCTTAAATGCTTCTCAGGTCAATATTTGTTCTAAGACTTAGCAGGCTTTGATATTTGAAGCCTTGCTACAATGGGACCAGAATAGTGATTTGCTGCTACAAGCTGTTTTCTCACTAGTCCTCTCCCTATGTGGTTTAGATTTCTAATTTGTTGTTCATTCAGCTTCTTTGCTGACTTTTCTTTTTCAGAGAGGTCCATTCCTCAGTTGAGCACCATCAACTGATTTCATTGGAAATACAGATCTCCTCCTCTGTGCTGTGGTATTTTCTTTGCTGCTTTCTATATTCTTGCCATACAGGTATGTTGGAATCTTTTCTCTTGAATGGTCTGTTAATGTTTCTTGCTGTCTTCTGTCATGGCTTGCAGGCTTTAATGTTGATATGTTTAAGAGGGTATTGCCTATTCTTTCTTCTTGATGATATAATTTGTCCTAGGTTTTCTTTCTTCTTTCATTTTCTCCCTATCTGGTAGGTGATGTTCAATGCATTGTTGTTTCTCCTGACATTCTGGGCAATCTGCAGGATGTTCACACCTGCAAATCTAGTTATGATCTTTCTTCCACCCTGACTTTGGGTCATGACTTCCAAATCATGGGTGCCCCAGAATAGTAGATTCAAGTTCTATGTCACATGATACTTGAAATGTACTTCTTGATGTGTTCTAATTCCTTTAGAACTTTATTTTGTTTGGTGATTCCATGACCAATTTGCTGTTACTTCATTGTAGGCTTGTGTTTGCTTCCTCTTGATATTCTGTGCCAGACCTGTGGTACAGCTAACCATTCCCTGATTGAGCTGTCTCATCCACACTCTGCACACTCTGTTCACTATAGTGTTGTTTTTCCTCTTTGTTACTGTTACTTGATGTTTTTTGCTTAAGCTTGTAATTCTTTTCTTTAGTTGGGGTGACTGTTTGACTGTATGACTGACATTCTGGTCATTTCTGACATACATCTTTTCTATGTGAGGCTTAGGCACCACAGCCTTATCTAACCTCATTGCTCTCTTCCCCATCTTGAGCCCATTTGTGCTGCTAATTCTGCAAGCACTTCTGATTCTTCTGGTGCTTCAATTTCTTCTTCTTCATCAACAACTTGTATTTCCATCTCTCTGTATGGTTGATTTATGACTGTTCTGAGTCTGCCACTTGATTGCTGATCTGCTTTCTTCTTGTTACATTCATATGCATAATGTCCTTGCTTGGAACAATAATAGCATGTAACATTCTTCTTGGCTGCTTCATTCTGAGTGTTGTTGTTGACAATAACTGTGGGTGTTCTTTTCTTGCTCCAGCATTCTGTGGAGTAATGACCCTTCTTGCCACAGTTGTAGCACTGAACCACTTCTTGGTTGTATGCTTTGTAGGATTCTTCTGAGTTTGAACTGTTGCTATTGCTGTTTTCAGAGTTGTCCTCACTACCACTTTCTTCTTCTGAGTTGGAATTGGAACTCTTGCTGTTCCTGTTATGTCCTTTGTAGTTATTCCTTGATTGGTAGCTCTTGCTTTCATAGCTATATTCTTCTTTCTTGAAGTTTTTGTTCTTGCTGTAGAGTTTCATTAGCTCCAAACTCTTTTCTGCTAGTATTGCCTCTTTGGCAATTTCTTCAAAAGTCTTAGTTTCAGTGTAGTGTCCAAGGTGAACCAACCTTGTTTGGATATCTGCATCCAATCCACTGAATAGTTTTCTAGCCATACTGGCTTCACTGACTTTGAAATTGAGAGTTGCACTCAATGTTCTAAATCTTGAGATGTATGAGGTTACTCCTTCTTCTGGTTCCTGATTGATAGTTTCCCATTCTGCTAAGTCTCTCTGAGCTCTCAGGGGATCTCCATATAGTTCAATGAACTTGGTCTTCCACTTCTCCCAGTCTGAGAGCAGACCTTCTGAATCAACCTTGTACAAAGATTCAATCCATTTCCAGGCAGAAGATTCTGTGTCAATCCTGTAGGTTGCATAGGCAACTTTTGATCTGTCTTCTTGATGTTTTGTTGTGTAACTCTTGAAGTACATGTCTAGTTTGGTAATCCAGCTCTGGGCATCCTGTCCATTCCCTTTGAAGGGTTCAATAGACACTCTATCTTCTCCCATACTTGATGCTGAATCTAGTTTGTGTTGTAACTGATGACTATTATTATCTTCAGAGTGATTTTGATGTCAACTGTGATAGTTGAAATATTCAGTAAGAATGATGTTGTTGTTTACTGAATTTGATGTAGTTGTGTTGCTGGTAAAGGTGTTGTTTGTTTGATTAATAGTGTGGGCCTTGGGGGCAAATGGTACAAGAATATATATATCAGGTAAATAGACAACTCATACTAGATCACCTAGTAGACTGTCAACCACTTATGATGTAGATTAGTGTGGTTATGTAAAACATTCCTGTTTGCTGATTAATGACCCAAATGAGAAGTTTCAAATGTTTGAGACAGACTTGTCTCTCCACTACTAGTCAAAACTACTACTCTCTCTCCAAGGAAAAAGTCCTTTCTTCAAGACAAGTTTCACACTTATCTCAATTCCTAAAGGCTCTTCCTGCTTTATCCTGCTTCCTTTGTGCAGTATTGATGTGTATACTATTTTTGTTCCTCTTAGGATAGTCTTCCAGGTGGTGTGTCTTGATGTGCTGCTGATTTATAACTTGATGGAGCACAGACTGGAATCTCAAGGCTATGAGATTTTGAGATGGTGTACATGAGGAAGTACAATATGAAAGAAATGAAAGACTACTACAAAAAAATTGAAACAAAAAAGAGAAACAAGACAGTAACTTCTGAGTCTTTTCCCAAAACTCATGACTCCAAAAATTCTATGCAAAATTGATGGTAAGCTATCTGCCTATGTTCTGTTTATATAAACATACTTGAATGTACCAAGTGGTACTGGCTT
>JANYEB010000095.1 GCA_025363355.1 Chitinophagaceae bacterium
AAAAAATCTTTCAAAAGATTATGAATCTTTAGTAGAGTTCAACAAAGAAATAACCGAAGAAAGGAATAAATATTTAGCCGAACAATTAACCAATATTTCTAAGCACTTAGAAAAAGTTAGAACTGATTTAAAAATCTATGACGAAAAAAGAAACAGTCTATTATCTTTTTTAAAAGACAAAGATTCTTTTAAAAAATTCAAAACTTTTCAAATAGACTTAACAAAAATTGAAGTTGATATTGCAAAGCTTGTAGACAAACTAAGCAGCATTGATAGAATAGCTACTTTAAACGAGCAAACAGAAGATTTAAAAGAAAAGCTTGAAAAACTTGTAAAAGAAATTAGTACACATATAAGAAGTAACGACAATGTAGTTTTCCCACAAATAAAAATATTATTCAACAACATTTTTCGCTACATATTCAATACGCCAGCACTTATTTATATTGTTCCAAACTCACAAGGCAATATAGAATTTAAAGTAGAAGTTACAAAAGAAAATGAAATAGATATTACAGCCGAAAGTCAAGGTAATTCTTTCGAGAAAATGTTATGTATATCATTTGATATTGCTTTATTAATAGCCTATTCAAAACATTCATTCTATCGTTTCGTTTATCACGATGGTTCATTAGAAGGGCTTGATAATAGAAAAAAAGCAAATTACATAACACTACTAAAACGCCATTGCAAAGAGCATAATATTCAATATATTTTCACATCTATTCAAGACGATATTCCAACAGAAATATTAAATCAATTTTCACCTAAGGAAATTTGTTTAACACTTGATGACTCTGGAGATAGTGGCAAATTGTTTGGGTTTAGTTTTTAAGAAAACATACCACTTTTCCTATTAGCGTGTGTCCTCACACGCCAAAAACCCATAACTCATTGATAAACTAACATTTACAATACAGTTTCAAAAACTTACATCAAAGCATCGAACATTTACACGAAAGCATTGATGTCTGTAATAGAAGCATTGACAGGTGGAGGCAAAGCATTGATACCAAACACTGCAACATTGACACATTGCAGCTCAACAATCGTCATTTACATTAAAGCAATCGTGTTAAGCATCAAAGCAATCAATGCTTACACTCAAACAATTAACAAGGACAGTCAAACAATATAGAAATGCACATTAGCAATTAACACGCTAACTCAAACATTCGACACACGCAATAAAACATTTGGAAATGTCAGCAAAACATTTTATAAATTTGTAACAGCATTTATATATTCAATCACTTCTTAAATTATTTCTTATGAACAAGAGAGACGAGGCAAAAGTGTCAATGTACAAATCAGTAGAAGCACACTGCAATGCCAATCAAACAATCATCGCAACAAGTGTTGCATTTTTAGCATCATTCACCGTTTTTGTTGCAAAATTAGCATCGTTGTTTACCAACGAATCATCAGCACAAAAACAAACAAAAGGCGTAGCGTTAGACAAAGACGCTTTAAAGGCAATACTCATACAGGCTGCCTATGATATTGCATCAGTAGTTTTTGCTTATGCCAACAAAGCCAAAAACGAAACACTAAAGCAAAGTGTTAATTTCTCAATCACCGACTTAGACAGACTAAAAGACGAGTTCATTGTACCTGTTTGCACCAACATCAAAGCTGCTGCAACTGCTAACCTTGCAGCCCTTGCAGACTATGGCGTAACAGCAGCAAAACTTACAGCACTGCAAACTAATATGGACAATTACGCAGGAGCAACACCAAAACCACGATTAGCAAAAACACAAAAGACTACTGACAATAAAAATGTAAAGGCAGTAATGAAAGAAATAGACGACATACTTAAAAATGAGATGGATAAAACAATAGTAGTCTTTCGTGCAGCCAATCCAAACTTTGTTACAAAATACACAGAGGTTCGTAAAATTGTTGACCCAGGCACAAATGGTGGTTCAGAGAAAGTAAAAACAGACACACCAAAATAGGTTAGACAATTCGCAACTGGTCAGACAAACCCTGCCATTCGATGGTGGGCAACAGAAATCAAATCAACATTTGCAGCACATTGGCAAGGCGAAAACCAAAAACAGCCTTGCCAAAGAGCTGCAAGTAACAAACATCAACAGTAGAATTTCTATTGTCCAATGTTATAGAACGACAGAGTAAGAAACACAGCAGCTAACATATGGTTTGGCAAAAGTTGGGCTTGACGCAACGCACATCAACATTTGTTCGCTATCAACTTTGGTTCGGGCTCGACGAATAAAGCCAAGCAGCAGTAATAAACATCAACAACAAATCAAAACCCAGCAGCAGTTCCCAGCTTGACGTTTTCCAAATACCCAACCTTCGCCAAGCCTTTTTCGTTGGCAGAAATGCTATTTGACCACCCAAAAGTTTCAGAATGAGAGATAATAACTTAAGTTTGCAAAGACAATTTAAAGAAAACAAAATGGGACAATTAATTAATATATCTGAAATCAAAACACTTTATCCTGACGAGTGGGTTTTACTTGGCAATCCAGTTATGGACGACAGCAAAATAGATGTTTTATCAGGCATTCCTTTGTTTCATAGTAAAGACAAAAAAGAAGTTTGTTACATCGGTAGAGACAAGACTTCAAACTTTGACAAAATAACTTTGATTTACACAGGAACTTTCAGACCAACACGAAAAATTACAGGTATTTTTAATCGCATTTCAAAATGACCTACAAATTTAAACGAGAACCTGAAAGTGGGTTGATACTTGTAAACATAGAAATAGATAACAAGTATGAATTGAAAATGATTTTAGACACAGGTGCAACAAATACTACCATTGACAGCAATGCTTTGTACTTGCTTGGACACGACCTAAAAGACAATATAGGAACTGTTGAGATTGAAACTGCAAATGGGATTATTGAAACAGAAGTTTTTGAAATAGATACTTTTTCATCGCTTGGCTTGACAAAGGAAAAATTTCAAATTCAAGTTTACGATTTTTTAGCACACGGGATTTTCTCTGATTACAATGGACTTCTTGGACTTGACTTTTTAGAAGGAACAAAATTTTGTATAGACACAAGAGAAAACACAATCACTATATCATAAGACAAGAAGCACTTCTGCCAACATTAGGTTTGGCATTATTGGGGCTTGACGAATATAGCTTCAGCATTTGTTCTTTATTGTGCTTCAGTTCGGGCTTGACGTTATCAATTTGGCTTATGAATAAAACATCAGCAATATTGCAATCATTGGTCTTCAGTTATGGGCTGACGGAATTCTAATTCCCCAACAACG
>JANYEB010000135.1 GCA_025363355.1 Chitinophagaceae bacterium
ATTTGCACCAAGTCTATGATCATTGCCAGCACTTGCAATAGAGGCTCTTAATAAATCTGAATAATCGTGAACAGCTTTAATGGTGTTGACAAAGAATGTCAAGAACATTAAATTGGTTTTTGGCGTTTTACCGGGGCTTAACAAGTTAACTCCTGTATCAGTTGCCATACTCCAATTATTGTGCTTACCACTTCCATTAATTCCAGCAAATGGCTTTTCGTGCATTAATACTTTTAATTTATGGCGACGAGCAACCCTATCCATAATATCCATCAACAAAGCGTTGTGATCAACAGCAACACTTACTTCTTCAAAAATTGGTGCACACTCGAATTGAGCAGGTGCAACTTCGTTATGACGTGTTCTTAAAGGAATACCAAGTTTATAACACTCAGTTTCAAAGTCACGCATAAAAGCATAACTTCTTTCCGGGATAGAACCAAAATAATGATCTTCTAATTGTTGACCTTTAGCTGGAGAAGCACCAAAAACGGTTCTTCCACATTGTACCAAATCTGGACGAGCATTTGCCAATCCTTCATCAATAATAAAATATTCTTGCTCCCAACCTAAGGTTGCTGTAACCTTGGTTACATTTTTATCAAAGTAATTACATACATCAACAGCTGCATTATTCATTGCTTCAACAGCTTTTAGTAATGGAGCCTTGTAATCTAAAGATTCACCTGTATAAGAAATAAATATTGTAGGAATACAAAGTGTTTTGCCTTGACCTATTTCCATAATAAATGCAGGGGAAGATGGATCCCAAGCTGTGTAACCACGAGCTTCAAAAGTTGCTCTTAATCCACCACTTGGGAAACTAGAAGCATCTGGTTCTTGTTGAATTAATGCTGCACCATCAAACTCTTCTATTGCAGTTCCATCGCTTTTAATAGTAAAGAAACTATCGTGCTTTTCAGCAGTTGTACCAGTTAGTGGTTGAAACCAATGTGTAAAATGAGTAACACCTTTACTTTCTGCCCAAGCTTTTAGTCCATTGGCAATTTGGCTAGCAACAGAACGCTCAATTTTTTTTCCTCCTTTAATACTTGTAACAAGGCTTTTATAAGCTTCGTCGCTTAAATATTCACGTGCTACAGTTTGTGTAAAAACATTTTCATTGAAAATGGCAGTAATTTTTGCAGAACCAGAACCTACAACATCTTTTGGTTCTGTTAGCAAATCAGCAATGGCTTTAAATCGTAGTGACATTTTTATAAATTTTATGCAAAAAAAAGCTTTAATGACGAAAAAAAGAAATAAATTACAATTAAATTAATATATATAATTTTATATAATATTAAAATGATACTCTTATTTTTAATAATCTATTTATAAATGAGTGTTAAAGTAATTGGTTTCATTTACTTTTGGAACCAAACTCTATTATTTTATGAGCGATAAAAAGTGGTTAGTACTTTATTCAAAACCCAGATGGGAAAAAAAAGTAGATGCTGCTTTAATTAGAAAAGGAATTGAAAGTTGGTGCCCATTAAACAAAATTGAAAAACAGTGGACTGATAGAAAAAAGATTATTGAGGAACCTTTGTTTAAATCTTATGTTTTTGTAAAAATTAGTGCAGAAGAAAGAACGGAAGTTTTAATAACACCCGGCGTTTTAAATTTTGTATATCATATTGGCAAACCTGCAATTATAAGAGATGAAGAGATAAAAAATATAAAAGATTATTTATTAATAGATAATGCAACCATTGATATTGTACCAACAAGTGCATTTAAGGAAAATACAAAAGTTAGAGTTCGTCAAGGCGTATTTCAAGATGCAGAAGGAACTATTTTAAGAGGTGGGAAGAAAAAAGTTTATGTGCAAATTGAAAGTCTTGGTCAAGTTATGATTGTTGAATTTAAATCCGATTATTTAATTTCTATATAATATACTGTTTTATAATAAAATACAAATAACATCTCTGTTTTTATGTTCAATATTTTCAAAAAAAAATATGATGATTCTTTAAATCTCTCTTTCTTAGAGGTTGATATGCACTCTCATTTGCTTCCTGGACTTGATGATGGCTTAGAAGTAATGGAGCAAACAATTGCTTTTGCCAAAGAAATGAAACAACTTGGTTACAAAAAGTTTATTTGCACTCCTCATATTTTGCCAGACGTTCACGACAATAGCCCAGAAACCATTTTACCAAGACTTGAGGAAGTTAGAAAAGCATTGAAAGAAAATGAAATTGACATTGAAATTGATGCAGCAGCAGAATATATGGTTGGGCCAGAATTACACGAAACCATACTAAAAGGTGGCAAATTACTAACCTTTGGCAACAATTACATTTTGATAGAAATGTCTTATGCTGCCCCATCTCAAAATATTGTTCAGGTAATTTTTGATCTAAAAATTAAAGGTTACAGACCTATTCTAGCTCATCCAGAAAGATATAACTACTATTTAGGCAACAATGAAATTTATGAAGATTTTATTGCTCGTGGCTGTTTATTACAAGTAAATTTATTATCGCTAACTGGTTTTTATGGCAAACCTGTTCAAAAAGCTGCTGAATATTTAGTAAAAAACAAACTAGTTTCGTTTATTGGTACAGATATGCACCATCTGGGGCACCTAAATATGACAAAACAAATTGCAACATCCATCAATTTTCATAAAATGGCAAAAGAATTAGACCTAAAAAACAAGTTCTTATAAATTTTATTTGCTATTTCTTTCTCCAAATAATAAACTTCCAATTCTAACCATATTGCTGCCTTCTTCAATTGCAGTTTTATAATCTTGGCTCATTCCCATTGAAAGAGTTTGTAGCTGAGGATATTTGGACTTTATATTACGCAGGTTTTGAAATTCTTGCTTAACCTTCGTCAAATCATCGCTAAAACTTGCCATTCCCATTAACCCTTCAATTGAAACATTGGGAAGATTGCCAAAATTTACCTCGTTTAAAATATCTGTTAACTCATTTTCATCCAAGCCATACTTAGTTTCTTCAGTGGCTATATAAATCTGCAACAAACAATTAATAATTCTATTATTTTTTTTTCCTTGTTTATCTATTTCTTGCAAAAGTTTAAGACTATCTACACTATGAATTAAATAAACAAAATTTGCAATGTATTTAACCTTATTGGTTTGCAAATGCCCAATAAAATGCCAATTAATGGATTTATTAGTGATATTGGAATTTTTATCAACGAGTTCTTGAACATAGTTTTCACCAAAATCTTTTTGCCCCAAATCATAAAGTGCTAAAATATCTTCTATTGGTTTTATCTTAGATACAGCAATAAGTTGAACATTATTTGCATCCAACTCCTCTCTAATCTTATGATAATTTTCTTTATTAACAGCCATTTTATTGTTTCTTTCTATGTTTTAGTATTAAGTATTCTAACAGTAAACAATCATTAAATGATGCACAATACCATTTGAATTGAGTTGTGGAACTTAATGAATTAGTTATTTTTTTAATTGTATTATTTAAATGTGCAAATAAATGACCAGTATAATAAACAAAATCTGTGTTGTTTAAACCTCCATTTACATCACTTTCATTTAATTCAAGGCTTGGTGCTTGTATATTTAGTTTGCGAAGAGTTGTTAAACTAATTACTTTGTTCAATTTATTATCAGCGTCATCAAAACTCTTTGTAGCGTCAATAGCAAATTTCGTTTTGCGTTTTTCAAGTTCAAGTAATTGATTCGATTCAAACAATCTGCCAATATGATACAATAAAACTGATATGTAAGAATAATATGGTGAAATATATTTAGGTGATTGATTATAATAGCCTTTATCAATCATATCTAATAATAATTCATAAGTTAACGAATCGGTTTTGCTCCAAGTTAAATGATATTTATTTACAAAAGATAAAATATTGCAATGCACTCCAAAATCAAAATCAACTGGCATTTTTTTACCATACCATGTTGAATAGGCTGGCACTTTCTGATACTTTTTATACGTATTTTTTATAGTTGCATATTTACCATTAGCAAATTCTTGCATTAAATAATGTGATTTTTTAGCAGTTGAATCATCAATTCCCAAAACTGCTAATATAATACTAGTATCATCTAAATCATCGGCTAATGCTAGCTTGTTTTTTAGTTTGTTTAAAATCTTATCGTTAGGAAAGAAGTCTTTGCCTTTATCGGTTCTCCAAAAATTGTAAGTCAATCTACCACTTTTGTTTTTATAGTATGGGAAAGCTTTTTTTGCTCTGTTAATAATAGTATCAATCACTATTTTTTCATCGTTTGTTAAATATGGTTTTAAATTTTGAAGCGTGTAAGCAATAAGTGCAGTATAGAAAATATTATTATCCGCTTTTAGTTTTTCTCCATTGCCTCTCTGTCTAAAACTTGTATAAGATCCTTCTACAAAAAAATCAGTCTGGGTAATTTGTTTGTCTAATAATCTTTGAAAAAGTAAAGGAATAAAAGTACTATCTCCAGCAATTGATGCTGTAGAAAAGGTTAAGCCAATAAATAAAACGTAAAAACGCATACTGCAAAGCTATACTTAAACATAAATGCACACCACTTTTCAACATATCATATTTAAAAAGACACTAACTTATTAACCAAAAGATAATAAAGCTCATCAATCCCTATTTTTGTTTTTATGATTATACCACAAATTGTTTGGCAGATTGTTTTTTATGCTTTTTGTGCTGTTACTGCTGTGCAAGTATTTTATTATCTATTCTTTTTTTGTCGCTTGGCTTTTTATAAAGAGAAACAAAAAACTGTTATTAACCAACATCCAGTTTCAGTAATTATTTGTGCAAAAAACGAAGCTGCAAATCTTGCAAATAACCTACCTGGCATTCTTGTTCAAAAATATAGAACAACTAACGAAATTATTGTTGTGAACGATAATTCTGAAGATGAGAGCCGATACATTATTGATGAATACAAGAAGGATTTTAAAAACCTTTCGATGATTGAATTGTTTCAAGAAGCCAAACTAATTACAGGAAAAAAGTTCCCTTTAAGTATGGGAATTAAAAGTAGCAAGTACGAAACATTGCTTTTAACCGATGCTGATTGTGTTCCTGCAAGTGAAAATTGGGTAAGTAGAATGCAAGATGGTTATAGCGAAGGAACAGAAATCGTTTTTGGTTATGGGGCCTACAATAAACTTCCTGGGGTTTTAAATAAATTGATTCGTTTTGAAACCTTTCACACAGCATTACAATTTTTGTCTTATTCGCTTGCAGGTTTGCCATATATGGGAGTTGGAAGAAATTTAAGCTACAAAAAAGATGTATTTATTAGAAATAAAGGCTTTTCATCTATTAATCATTTGCCAAGTGGCGATGATGATTTGTTTATTAATCAAGTTGCTAACAAGAAAAATACAGCTATTGTTATTCATCCAGAAGCTCACACTTTAAGTGAACCTAAAAAAACTTTCAATGAATGGATGAAACAAAAGAATAGACATTACACCACTGCTAAATTTTACAGTTTTAAACACAAATTTTTTCTGGGATTATATTCAGCAAGTTTCTTTTTATTCTACCCATTACTAATTGTTAGTATGATTTTCTTTAGTTGGTGGATAGCTTTATGTGTGTTTGGTGTAAGATTTTTGCTACAGGCTTTTGTTTATTCTAAATCAATGAAAAAACTAAATGAAAGCGATTTACTTCCTTGGTTCTTTTTACTAGATTTATGGATGTTCTTATATCAAGTATTATTTATTCCTGCACTATTTAAAAAGCCACAACAAAACTGGAATTAATCAATGGCATCAATACATTTAAAACTTGCTCAAAAACCTTATGGCTTTATTGCAACAGATGAAGCAGGCACAGAAGTCAGAATGGACAATATTGGCACGAGTAATATCAATTTTGGTCTTAGCCCAATGCAAATATTATTAATAGCTTTAGCAGGTTGCAGCAGTATTGATGTGATGATGATATTAGAGAAACAAAGACAGAATGTTGCAACTTATGAAGTTTCAATAAATGCCAAAAAAGAAGTAGTTGGCGATTTTTCTTTATGGACTAAAATTGATATCTCTTTTAAAATTACAGGCAATGTAGATATTGATAAAGCTAAACGTGCTGTGCAATTATCAATTGATAAATATTGCTCAGTTGCAGAAACGCTGAGAAGATCTGGTGCAGTTATTAATACACAAGTTGAGGTTATTGTTTGATGAAATATTCAATTGAAAAAGAATAGCTATTCCAAATTCTTTTAAAAATATTTTAACTTTTATAAGTTGAAGACAGTTTGAAATAACCTAAAAAAATATGCATCCCAATAAACAAATTGCACTTAATTGGTTTGAGGCATTTAATCAACATAATTTAGAAATGCTACTAGATTTATATGATGATAATGCAGAACACTATAGCCCAAAACTTAAAGTGCATCAACCACAAACAAATGGGCTTATAAATGGTAAAGATGCTTTAAGAAGCTGGTGGGCTGATGCTTTTAAAGGATTACCCAATTTACATTACGAAGTTTTAAAACTTACAGCAGATAAAGAGCAAGTTTTTATGGAGTACATTAGAAAAACGCCAAACGAAGATGATTTGCGAGTTGGTGAAGTGCTAGTAATTATAAATAAAAAAATTGTTGCATCAAGAGTTTATCATTCTTAGCACAACAATTTTAATTATAAATATGTAGAAACTTATGTAGTTCGTTTAACAACTTGTGCTACTAAGTCTGCCTCGGTTGCAACTTTTCCACCAACATAAACAGTTCCTTTCATTTCGCAAATTCCTCTGCGAATTGGTGCTGCAAATTCCATCTTCAAAATCATAGTATCGCCTGGCACTACTTTCAATTTAAACTTACAATTGTCTATTTTAAGAAAGTAAGTATCATATTGACCTTCAGGCATAGAGTTGATGCAAAGAATTCCACCTGTTTGAGCCAATGCTTCAATTTGAATAACCCCAGGCATTACAGGATTTCCTGGAAAATGTCCCGTAAAAAACCACTCATTAAATGTTACATTTTTAATACCAATAATATGTTTATCTGTAAGTTCTACAACCTTATCTACAAATAGAAATGGATGGCGATGTGGCAGTATTTTTTCTATTTGCTGTAAAGTAAAAACTGGAGGTAAAGTTGGGTCATAAACTGGCACATCTTTAACATGCTTATTTTTCTTAATGTATTGTTTTATTTTTTTTGCAAACTCAACGTTAGTGCTGTGCCCAGGGCGATTGGCAATAATTCTACTCTTAATTGGATAGCCAATTAAAGCTAAATCTCCAATAACATCTAATAGTTTATGACGAGCAGGTTCATTAGGAAATCTTAATTCAAGATTGTTTAAATAACCTTCACTTTTTACTTCAATTTTATCACGTTTAAAAGCTTTTGCCAATCTTGCCATTTCAGCTTCGGTAATAGGTTTATCAACCACAACAATAGCATTATTAATATCACCACCTTTTACCAAATCATTATCTAGCAAGGCTTCTAGCTCGTGTAAAAAGCAAAATGTCCTGCAAGGAGCTATTTCTGTTTTAAACTCCTTTATAGATTTTAGTCCTGCGTGTTGGGTGCCTAAAACTGGGCTGTTGAAATCAATTAAAGTTGTTATTTGATAATCAACAGCAGGCATTGCAACCATTTCTACACGCTTTGCTTCATCGTATAAAAAAATATTTTCATCAATGCTATACCAAACTTTCGTAGCGTCTTGTTCTACAACACCAACACTTTCTATTAACACA
>JANYEB010000145.1 GCA_025363355.1 Chitinophagaceae bacterium
TGCCAGCTGCACAAATGAAACTTAGTTATTTTGATGGGCTGTTGAGCAACATACATATTGTAGATAATATCTTTAAAAATGAGAGTTACTTTTTTAATGAGGTGCAACGTGTAAAAAGTACAGTTGAAAAAATAAGCGACAATAAAAAATGGCTAATTTTAATTGATGAACTGTTTAAAGGGACCAATATTCAAGATGCTATGAAATGCAGCACTACTGTAATTGAGGGTTTACAAAAAAGAGAAAACGCCATCTTTATTTTATCTACACATTTATATGAAATAGGAGAGTCTTTAACACAATATGCAAACATTCAGTTTAAGTATTTTGAAACAAATGTTAAAAACAAAGAATTAGAGTTTAGCTATCAACTAAAAGATGGGATTAGTAACGATAGATTAGGTTATTTGATTTTAGAAAGAGAAGGTGTTGTTGATTTGTTGAAAGATTAAAATTCAATTGAAAATAAAGCTGTTGTTGCAATTTCATCTAAATTGCCGAATTAATCTTTTCAAGAAATGACACTAAAGCTATTTAAAGTAGTAATTGTTTTACCTTTTCTCATTCTAGTGATAAATAATGGTCAAGCCCAAAAAAGAGTTTGTGGCACAATGCAAGCTATTCAAACCAGAATGGAAAGTGACCCTACATATAAAGCAGATTATGAAAAAAAGCTAAAGGACTTGGAAACTTATCTAGCGTCACATCCATCAGTTGAGTCTTTCGCAAATGGCGATACAATAGTTATTCCTGTTGTTGTGCACGTTGTTTTACCCAACCCTAATATCATAACAGATGATAATGTTGATTATTTCATAAATCGCTTAAACAGCGACTATTCTGGTTTTAATGCAGATAGTTCTAATGGCTCTTCATTCTATAGTGTAAGAGGACATTCTTTAATTCGTTTTGCTTTGGCAAGAAGAGATATTAATGGGCTTGCAACTACTGGTGTTGAAAGAAAAGTTGGCCCAGGTGCAATTGGTACGTCAGATCCTCAACCAATTAAAACGGCAGCTTCTGGTCTTGCACCTTGGGATATAACAAAATATTACAATTTATGGGTTGGTGTTGGCAGTGGAGGCTTGCTAGGCATTGCTCCTGAAATTGGCCCTGGAACTCAAAGTGGTACAGCTATTGATGGCATCTGCTGCGACTATACAGTATTTGCTAATAACCCTTGTTTTAGCTTATCTGCTTTTAATATGGCACGTACAGCAGTTCACGAAATAGGGCATAATATGGGTTTGTTTCATACATTCGATAATGGCTGTACAGGCGTGGATTTCTCACAATTGACTTCTACAGGTATGGCCTTGCCTGCAAATCTATTAACTGCTTCAGACGATACACCACCAATAAGTACCAGTACTTCTGGTTGCCCTGCTCAGGGTGCAGCAAATGGTTGTACGCCATCTGTGCCTAAAATGTTTCAGAATTATATGGACTATACAGATGATGCTTGTTACTCAATGTTCACAAAAGGCCAGGTAAATAGAATGCATTATGTTGTAGAACACTTTAGACCCGGCTATTTAACTACATTGGGTCATTTACCTCCAGATGGTACGCCTCAAAACGAAGCTGCTGCAAATTCTATAGTAAGCCCTGGTGGAAGTGAAATTATTGGATGTAATGCTGTGAGTTATCCCACACCAACTTGCGGCACAGGAATATTTACACCAAAACTTAGAGTTACAAACTTTGGAGTTCAAAACCTAACTTCTGTTACTGTTTCTTTAGATATCAATGGAGCTATTGTTGCACAAACTTTTACTACTAGTCTTAAAGATGGCAGAAGTGCTGTATTTAGCTTACCTAATCAAACATTAGTAAATGGTACCAATGTTTTAAAATATTATACATCTAACCCAAATGGAGTATCAGATAGTATTAATTCCAATGATACACTAACAATGTCAATCAACTTTAGCAGTTTGCCACCAACTGCTGCTGTCTTGCCTTTGGTTGAAGGATTTGAAGGTGCTGGTTTTAATCCTACTACAAATGGATGGACTGCTGTTAATGGAAATACTGGAACAACCACATGGACAAGGGCTACAACTGCGGCTAAAACTGGAACTAGTTGTGCTACTATGAAAATGTTTGGCTACACAGCTACTGGTGATTTTGATTATTTAAAATCTCCTTCCATTAACTTTAATAATACCAACGATACTGCCTATATCAGTTTTCACTACGCTTACAGATTAAAGGGTACAAATAATGCATCAAAACGTGATACACTTTCTGTTGAAATTGCTACAGATTGTGGTGCTACAAACTGGGTATCAATCTGGAAAAAAGCAGGAACGGCTTTGGCAACAAATGCTACTGTAATCGCTACAAGTTGGACCGCTGCTGCTTCTGATTGGACAACCACTCCAATTAAAATATCGCTGCAGGCATATAAAAACACACCTATTTATATTGCGTTAAAAACCCGTAATGGAAATGGTCAGAATATTTATGTAGACGATATTAATATTTATACTGTTCCTAATCCATTGCCATTAACATTGCTTTCTTTTAAAGGAATTCAAAATGCAAAAAACATTACTTGCAAATGGGAAACAGCTAACGAAGGCAATATTAAAGATTTTACTGTGGAAAGAAGTTTGAATGGTAGTTCTTTTAAATCTGTTGGAACTGTTGTAGCTGCTGGAAATACTACTGCTACTTCTTATTATCAGTTTATCGATGATAAAGCATATTCTCAAAATAATCCATTGCTTTATTACAGACTAAAAAGCAATGACATTAATGGAAAATTTAGCTATAGCAATATTGTTATTGTTAAAATAGGCGAGAAGCAAACTATACAAGTTTATCCAAATCCTGCAACTGATAAAATTACAGTAACCCTCAATAATACGTCTATAGGCTCAACTAATAATACAGTGCAAATTGTTGATTATTTAGGCAGGGTAATATCACAACAAAAAGCTTTGGTTAGTGCTGGCAATACAACTCTTGAATTTAATATTAATTCATTGCCAAAAGGCAATTATGTAGTTGTTGTTAAAAACCAGACGGAAACAAAAAATATTAAGTTCATTAAAGAATAATCTTGTAAAATAATTATAAAGGCAAAGTTGCTAGTGAATATCATTAGCCCTTTGCTTTTTTGTTTAGCAAACTAATGCCCTACACCAATTCATTCAAATAATCATTGGCTGCTTTTAAATGATTGTCTCTTTTCTCAATCGGCATTTTATCAAATGTGTTTATTAACATTCCTAATCTTGGATTTGATAAAAAGAAGTCTCTGTGAACGTGCATAAAACGCCAAAATAATCCATCCCAAATTAGCTGCCAATTCCCTTTTTTAAAATTACTCATTTTCATCAAATAGTTGCTACCACTGATGTATGGCTTTGTTGCCATTAAACCACCATCTGCAAATTGGCTCATTCCATAAACATTTGTTACCATTACCCAATCATAAGCATCAATAAACATTTCCATAAACCATTTATACACTTCGTTGGGGTCAAATTCACACAGCAACATAAAATTACCTAGCACCATTAACCTTTCAATATGATGACAATAACCTGTTGCTAAAACTTTTTTAATCACAATATCCACAGGCTCAATTCCTGTTGTTCCATTCCAAAAAGAAGCTGGTATTTTTCTTGTAAATTTCCAATAATTTGTCGTTCGTTCTTGTGTTCCTTTTTGTTCATAAACAGCTCTAATAAATTCTCGCCAACCAATGATTTGTCTAATAAATCCTTCAGTTGAATTCATTGAAATATTGTGTTTTTTAGCGTAATCCAAAGCTTCATTTATTATTTGTAGTGATGTAATTAAACCCACATTTAACATTGGTGTTAATACACTATGATGCAATACATATTCATTATCAATAATAGCATCTTCGTATTCTCCAAATTCAGCAAAACGAGTTGCTAAAAATAGCTGTAACCATTGCTGTGATTGAATAAAATTGACAGGATAAATAAATTTAGCAGAAGTTGTTCCATAATTATTAGAAAAATTATTCTGCACATAATCTATTGCTTCTTCATAAAAATGATTGATAGTTGGATGTGTAATTATAGGTGATTTTTTATCCTTGGGATATTTCAATCTATTCTCTGCATCAAAACTCCATTTGCCTCCAACTGGCTTTTGATTTTCATCAATTAAAATATTAAGTTTCTTTCTTTGATGAATATAAAAATCTGCTTGAAAGCATCTTTTTTTATCTTTAAAATAAACTTCGTTTTCTTGCTTAGTATTTATAAATAATTGCGAAGGATATTGATGCAATTCAATATTATTTTCATTGGATTTTGTAGTTATTCTTTTCTCTAACCAATTATCTGTTGTGTCGCAATAGTGAATTTCAGTAATACCATTTTTTGCAAGAAACGGAATCAAGTTTCTAATGTCACTTAACTCCTTTGTTGATTCTATATATACTACAGCAATGCTATTTTCTTGCAAAT
>JANYEB010000161.1 GCA_025363355.1 Chitinophagaceae bacterium
CAACGAAAAAGGCTTGGCGTTTGTTGGGGAATTAGCATTCCGTCAGCCGATAACCAAAGCCCAATGATTGCAATATTGCTGATGTTTTATTCATAAGCCAAATTTATAACGTCAAGCCCGAACTGAAGTACAATAAAGAACAAATGCTGAGGCTATATTCGTCAAGCCCCAATAATGCCAAACCATATGTTGGGCGTAGTTAATCGTTGTTCTTTATTGTCTGAATTACAGTCTCGATTTTAGCATCTTTTTTATTTAACAACGCCATTATAACATTGTAAATTGTCCATAGTACACAAGCGAAAAGAGTCAAATAAAAAATTGCAGTCCAAACGTCTTTTTTAATTCCTAAGAATTCTTTATTCACGTCTGCTGTCGAAATTGCAACAAAAATTGTCAATGATAGTGAGAAAGGTGTAATCCAGCTGTTTGATTTTTTTACAGCTTTTAGATATTTAGTAAGAATATTTTCAAGCTTATCTTCAGTAATTTCAATTAAGTCAGATTTGGTATTTTGACAAACTTGATTAACAAATTTATTATTAGTTGTTTTAACTGACATTGGCTACCTCCTTTTTTGTATAGAAGTTAAAAGTCAAGGTCTTACCAACGTTTGCTAAGTCTGTAACTCGATAGTTTAAATAAAGAGGAAGTTCTCTTAATGTACCTAAACAAATTGGGGAAGTATTACCAACATTAACTTGTCCTTGAAAATTTACGAAATCAATTTGCAACAAGAATTTGTCGATTTGATTGAAGGTCGTCAAAATCTGTGGGTTGTCAACTTTTTGGGTAAAGGTTATTAAGAAGCTAAAGTCACCTTCAATTTCGTCTGGCAATGTTATTTTAATTGGATTGTCGTCGATTTGAATAACTTGTCCAGACGCTACCAATTCGTAGTTTCCTGATGTTATTGTCATAATAGTAGTTTGTTTTTTTTAATTACGCCCAACGAAAAAGGCTTGGCGTTGTTGGGGAATTTTATATTCGTCAGCCGACAACTGAAGCCAAATAATTAATTAAAAGTTTAAAATTTATTCAAATGTCAAATAGAATTCCGTCAAGCCCGAACTGGTGCAAAATAGTACTACAAAAGTTGAGGCTTAATTCGTCAAGCCCCAATAACGCCAAACCTGATGTTGTGTGCAGCTTTTCTCAAAATCTTAGCTTACACCTTTTACAAAATTTTGTCGGACTACATCTTGGTGGGCTGCAATTCCCATCATAATAATATTCTTTTTCATCTGGTGTGGCATCTATATCCATTAACCACATTCCATAACGAATTAATAAAACACTGTCATCTCTATTACACTTTGGACAACTACTTAAGTTTTTTGTACTGTCATACTCACAAGTAACGTGAAGTGTAAATAGTTTTTCAATTGTATTGTCATAGTCCATTTTAAACGATTTTGTTTCATAAGACTCTCCTTCACAAAAATGATGACTACTATGTTCGTCTATTTCAAAGTAACCTTGAATCTTGTATATTCCTGAGTCTGAACTAATGAATTGATAATAACCGTTTGTATCTGTCAAAACACGGTCTACTACTTTATAAAAAGAGTCAGATTGAATATAAGGTTCGTTGAAAAAGTTTATCGATTTGTAAGTATTGACTGAGTCTAACTTCAATAAATTTATATAAGTACCAATCAAATTCTTTTTAGATATTTCGTCTTTAACAACTCCATAAATTTTTGATTGTCCATAAGACTTAGTAAAAAAGATAAGAATAAATATTGTCAGAACATTTTTCATACAAAGTTGCACACAACGAAAAAGGCTTGGCGTTGTTGGGGAATTAGTATTCCGTCTGCCCATAACCGAAGCCCAATGATTGCAATATTGCTGATGTTTTATTCATAAGCCAAATTTATAACGTCCAGCCCGAACTGAAGTACAATAAAGAACAAATGCTGAGGCAGTATTCGTCAAGCCCCAATAATGCCAAACCTAATGTTGGTGGCAGTTTTAGTCAACCTACATTAAAAGTCTGCTTCATATCCGTGACCATTTTTTCCATAAAAGATTAACCACTTTGCAGCAGCATAAAGAATATGAATTTTCCAGTCTAAACTATCTTCGTCTGTGTCTGGTGGAAGTCTTTGATTTTTCAAATACAACAAATTGTTTTCAGTTGCAACCTTGTCTGCAATAGTCATAAGTTGTTGTCCATAAACTAATGTTTCATCAGCAAGTTTTGTCCCCCAAGCCTCATTATGTAATTCTTCACCAATTAAGTCTTTGCAGTCGTCTAAAAATTGGGCTCGAAAAACATTTTCGTCTTGTCCCATTGCAATATAAACAGGAACACCATCTAATTCTTCTGCTAACTCAATTACATAATAGCCTAAATGTTCCTTGAAAAATTCTTCTTTTGAAAGCGATTTGTCTGACTCAGAATATTTTGATTTTATCCATTCATTTGCAACTTCGTCATAGCCAACTCTTGGTGCTTTTATAGTTTCATAAGTCTCAATACAATTGTCGAGAAACTCCTCAATTAATTGTTCTTTTGTTTCTACTCTTTTCCCTGCTAACTTTTCAAAAAAACTAAGTTCCTTTTGTTTTTCAGTTCCCTGAATTATACGAAAAATTTGATTGTATCTTTCTTCAAAACCAGGCTTTGGTTTTCCCATTGGTCTCCAATCTAATCCCATAAAGTTGTTTTAGTTGTCATATTGAGGGTTGTCGAAAAATTGCCACCAACTCAAAAATATACGCATGTTGCGATTTTGCCAAATATTTTTTTTGAGCCTAAATAATTGTTTTTCAATTAATGTTTGTAAATATGTACGTAGTTTCAAAACTACGTACATTTCAATATTTTTTCAACTACGTACATTTCAATAGTTGTCTTTTTTACATCGCTACTTATTACTTACTTTTTATGGCTTCGCCACCCTAAGTCACAGTAGATAAATAGTTTTTAAGAATTGAAATTAAGGGTTTTGTGTTATCTGCCTATTTTATTTGTGTGTTTTTTTTGTAACCTTTCATTTTTTTTTAAAATCATAATGCTTTCATTTACAGGTTATATCTTTTCTACTCTTTTTTCTAATTACTAGCTACATATTACCCCTGTGCTATCCACACACATAACTTTTAGTTAAAGGTTACCCCTGTGGCCATCTACACACGCAACTTTTAGTTAAAGGTTACCCTTGTGGCATCCACACACATAACTTTTAGTTGAAGGTTGCCCCTGTGGCATCCACACACATAACTTTTAGTTAAAGGTTGCCCCTGTGGCATTCACACACATAACTTTTAATTAAAGGTTACGCCTGTGGCATTCACACACGCAACTTTTAGTTAGAGGTTGCCCCTGTGGGTTTAGTATTTGGTCAAATTAGAAAGGGAAAGCAATTTTTATTTTTTTTATAGACTAATATTTTTAACATTTTTCTAGTTTTTTACTTTTTTAGTGTTCTCTACTTTAGCATTATTAAATTACTTAAAAAAATATTTAGTTATGAAAAAGATTTGGTTTTTCCTCAGCAATCCATTTTTAAACGCAACCAACGAAAGCTATCCTAATGCCTATCAAATTACTGTTTTTCATTGGGCTGCTTTAAATGCTGCTAAAAAAGATCCCTTTTTTGCAGCATTACTGGCAACGTATCAGCCCATTCACGATGCATTTGTGGCAGCTTATAACCAATGGACTTTGCAGGCAGGTTTGCAACAAGGGCAAACAGAGACCATTAAACAATTGTTTAAAGATTTAAACGTGAACATTAAAACCTGGGATGTGGCTATTCAAAATGTATATACCGACACCTCTCCTACTTACAAAGGTTTATTGCCACACAAACGCAGCCCTTTTCAAACAGGTACACAAAACGATAGGCTTACTGCTATTCAAAATTTAATTGATGCTATTGGCAGCGATGCTAGTCTGGCAAAAGTTAAAACTGCTGTTACTAATTTTCAAACAACTATTCTGGCAGCAATGGGCAGCCAAAAAACAGCTTTGCAAAAAACAGGGCTAGATAGTGATGGTGTAGAAGCTAGTCGTATAGCAATGTGTATTGCACAGTATGCTAATTTGGGTGCTATGATGCAGCAGTTTGCTGCCACACCCAATGTAATTGAACCTTATTTTGACCTGAAGAATATTAGACAAGAAATACAAACCGTATTTACTAAAGAACTTAAACCTGCCGAGGTTTATTTTATTGCTAAAAGAAGTTTTAAGGCAGATGATGTGCTTGAATTTGATAATAATGGCAACACTGATATTGCTTTTTATATTGCCGATAAAAAAGATGCTGCCACTGGCACTGTAGTGATTAATGTGCCTGCTGGCGAAAGCAAAAGTATTGTGGCTAGTGAATTGGGAGATATTGCTAACCTGCATTTTTTAATAGCTAAAAATACCAATGCTGCTATCAATGGCAGCTTTGAGGCTTATTTGGAATAATGTTTTATTAGTGGGTTATATAGTTTGATGATTAATAATTGAACCGCTGTTTCAGTTTTGTTACGGAGGTTTTTTATTGATTTAGGAGATATTCCCCAACAAAAAAAGCAACTCAATTGAGTTGCTTTTTTTGTTGGTGCCCAGAACAGGAATCGAACCTGCACATCCTTGCGAACGGCAGATTTTGAGTCTGCTGCGTCTACCAATTCCGCCATCTGGGCGATTTCAATTTCTAATTTTCAATTACTCATTTCTAATTAGAAATACTAAATAAGAAATCAAAAATTTCTTATCGCAAGGGCTGCAAATATGCACCCTCATTTAATACCATCCAAAATACGAGTGAGATATTTTTTCTTGAAGTAATATTCTTTCACTTGCAACAATCTTTCTTGTGGTGTATCATCCTCCAAATGGCTTTCAATAATTTCTTTAACAGGTTCATAAATGCTTAATTGAAAATGATGAATAGCTTGTTTGACTTTTGTTAAAGATACTTCATCTTCCTCCATTTTAGCATCCATTAATGCTTCGTTCAATTCCATCATCTGCATTAAAAAATTATTGGGCAAAGCATATTTTTCTTCATCTTCCAATAAACCTTTTAATTGCAAAACATATTTAATAGTGTCATCTTGATTATTGAAGGTTTTGTAGGCTTTATTTA
>JANYEB010000169.1 GCA_025363355.1 Chitinophagaceae bacterium
TAAATAAAAAAATGCTTACTAGATGCAGCATAAATGTCATAATTAACATCTTATTAAAATAAATTTAAATACTTTTAACTTTTGATTGTTTTGTAATTCTATTTGACCTATAGATTAATATGAAGAAAATACTATTTTTAATCGTTATATTGTTATTTGGCAAATTTGCTTTTGCCTTTCATTTAAAAGGGGGCTGGATACAATATGAGTACATAAAAACCGATACTGTAAAGAAAACGACTACCTATAAAATAACAGTAAGACAATATTTATCTTGCTCTTCTACAGGCAGCCAAATTGATGCAGATGTTTTTTTAGGCATTTTTGATGGAGCATCCAATGCATTTATTCAAAAGTTAACTATTCCTCTTTCATCAACAGATAGACCAAGTATAACAACATTTGATCCTTGTATTAGTCCAAAACCTACCCCAGGCACTGTTTGTTATAGAATTGATAATTATGTTGCTGTTGTTGAATTTCCTTTTAACGATGCTGGATATATTCTTGCAGTGCAACGTTGTTGCAGAATTGGGGGAATTATCAATTTAGTAAACTCTGATAATCTTGGTGTAACATATTACAATAAAATCCCTGGTAAAATATTTGGAACAAATTACGCAATCAATAGCAGCCCAGTATTTCAACAAAAAGATACGGTAATAGTTTGTCACAATACGCCATTTACGTTTGATTTTTCTGCAACAGATGCCGATGGAGATTCTCTAGCTTATGTTTTTTGCGATGGGTTACATGGTGGAAACTCAGGAGGATCAGGTGCAAGACCTGATCCTCCTGCAAACCCTCCTTATCAAACAGTTACTTATGCACCAGGTTTTGGTGGAACTGTTCCAATGGGGTTGGCAGTTGGTATTGGTCCAAAATCTGGATTAATTAATGGAACTGCTCCAAACACAACTGGCGAATATGTTGTTGCTGTTTGTGCTTTAGAATATAGAAATGGGGTTTTAATTGGTAGCACAAAAAAAGAGATACACATTAATGTTGCCAATTGCGAGCTTTCTGCTGCTGCCTTATTGCCATCTTATGTTACATGTGACGGGTTTAAACTGACTTTTAAAAATGAAAGTACAGCCACAAATATCACATCATATAAATGGGATTTTGGTGTTCCAAATATAACAACAGATACATCCTCTTTGCCTACACCAACTTGGGATTACGCACCAGATACAGGAGTTTATAAGCTAAAACTTATTGTTGCTTCGCAAGGCTGCACAGATTCTGCAACTTCTATAGTTAAAATTTTTCCAGGATTTACTGCTAACTTTTCAAGCACAGGGTTTTGTTATCAAAACGCTTTTAACTTTTTTAATAACACTTTTTCTAAATATGGCTTTGTTGATAGTGTTCATTGGAATTTTGGCGAAACATCTTTAAGTAACGATACATCAACCCAAAAAAACCCTATTTATAAATATTTAACCCCTGGTGATAGAACAGTTATGTTTTATGCACATAGCAGTAAAGGCTGTGAGGATACTATTAGCAAGGTAATTACTGTGTTAGACAAGCCAAGTATTATTCTTCCATTTAAAGATACACTTATTTGTAGTATTGATACATTGCAACTACTATCTTCTTCTAACGGGTCAACTTATTCCTGGAGCCCTAATTCTTTTATCTTAAATGCCAATACGCCCAACCCACTAGTATTTCCAAAAGATACAACATTGTATATATTAACAGTTACAGATAAAGGCTGTATTAATAGAGATACCATTAAAGTAAATGTGCTTGATTTTATTAATGTTGATGCTGGACCAAATGCCAATATTTGTTTAACTGATGGATATAAAATGAAGACCATTAGTTATGCTTTGGGCTATAAGTGGACGCCTGCATTAACACTTGATGACCCTACAAAAAAATACCCAATAGCTACACCAACTTCATCATCAACAAAATACTACGTAACTGCTAATTTGGGCAAGTGTCAAGATAGAGATTCTGTTACATTATTTACATTTCCTTATCCAATTGCAAAAGCAAGTGCCGATACTTCAATTTGTTTTGGACAATCTGTTCAAATATTTGGTATTGATACTGCCGATATTTTTCATTGGTCGCCTGGTAACACTCTTTCAGATAGCACCACTTTAAACCCAAGTGCCACACCAAATATTACCACGAAATACATTTTAACTGCACAATATTTATCTGGTTGTTTAAAACCAGTTAGTGATACTGTTGAAGTGGGTGTCGTGCAACCTTTTACTGTTTTTGCAGGAAGAGATACTTCGGTAGTTTTTGGTCAGCCGTTGCAATTATTAGGTTTGGTAGATGTTGCATCTGATAAAAAATTTACTTGGACAAGTACACCTTTAACTGCCATTCAATATTTAAACAATATCAACACACAAACTCCTATTGCTACATTTCCTGCAAGTGTTGATAGTGTTGTCCTAAGGGTTAGGGCTTACACAAAAGAAGATTGTTTTGCTACCGATGATATCAAGGTGAAAATATTTAAAACATCACCCGACATTTTTGTACCAGATGCTTTTACCCCAAATGGCGATGGAAAAAATGATATTGTGAAACCAATACCTGTAGGCGTTACACAACTAGATTATTTTAATGTTTATAACCGTTGGGGGCAAATACTATTTACTACAGCCGAAATTGGCAAAGGATGGGATGGTAAGGTAAATGGTGTATTCCAAAACTCAGGTACATATATCTACACAGTGCAAGGGGTAGATTATCTTGGTAAAGTGATTACTAAAAAAGGTACGGTGGTTTTGATTAGATAATTGCACAAACAATTTTCTCCATCGATTGGTATGTCATAGTCTACCAGCAATCATTTTGAGATAAATGTAATGTTGGTGGAGAACGCTCAAAATTGCTAAAAATCAGATATTTATATGAAATTAAAATTGTTTTTCTTACTTAGTATTGTTCTGATTATATCCACATCTTGCTTATCGCCAAGAAAAACAAATTATGAGGATAAGCTTAAAGATGCAGTGAAGCAGTATGCTTATTGTAATTGTTTAAAAAAAGCAACTAAAGAGTTTAGCGTAATAGATAGTTCCGAAGGTAGCTTGGGTGCTTCGATAGAGTCGATAGATTATTACAGTTATAAGAGTGGTATTAGTTTTTCTTGTAAGAAGAATTATAAAATAATTGATAGTTTAATAAAAGATGTTATCGTCAAAGAAAAATTGAACAGAGATGTTAATAATGGTAAATACGAATCGGTAATTGGCAAAACATTTTATTTTTCTAATTGTTTAGACTTATATAAGTCTAAACAATTAGATTCTATTATTAATGACATTATTAGAGAAGACAAGATTCTATCAAAAAAGTAAATCATAACTCTTAGTAAATAGAAGTATTCCTCCTTAGTTGGTAGGCATAGCCTACCAACATTTTTTTTTAAAATATAAAACTAACAACCCACTTATTCTGCTCTTCTCTTCTTCAAACTCATTTCAAATTTCTTGCACAATTGCTGCTGCTGGTTTTATTTCTTTTATCATACTAATTACTTGTCCTACTTCTAATTTTCCTTCGTTTAAATCGCCTTCAAACATTCTTTTTTTTGCTTTGCCTTTTCCTAAAATTCCTTTCAATTGTTCTTCGGTTACACCATTGTTTTCGGCAGTTTTAATAGTGTTGTAAAAATCATTTTTAAGTAGTCGCACAGGAACTGTTTTTTTCATACTCAGCATTCTATCACCTTCTTTAGATTGCATAATGGCATCTTTAAAATTCTGGTGAGATGATGCTTCTGGTGCAGCAGTTTTATAGTTTGTCTAAGTTGTTGCAATTGCAGTTACATATCATTTGCAAACAATACTATTTATTCATCTACATTATTAAAACCTGCTTCTTTCATTAAATCGAATTAAAGGTTTTCAGTATACTTTTTAAAATTGTTTAAAATAGCTTGCCAACCTTCTTGTTGCAGCTCTAAAGAGTTTTGGCTCTCTGGTTCAAATGTTTCCACCACTTTAATTCCATCATTGGTTTGTATAAATATTACACTCATTTTTCTATCATCACCAAGTGTAGTTTCAATTTCTTGCTGTGGTAAAACCTTAGTGTGAATTCCCCAAAAATCAAAACTAAAACTTCCATCTTTTGCAGCCATTGTAGAAAGAAATTTGCCGCCTTCTCTTAAATCATTTTCGGCATAAGGCGAATGCCAATCGTCAGAAGCATAATTCCACTTAGTAATATGTTCTGGCTTTGTCCAGCAATCCCAAACTGTTTCTATTGTTACATTAATTATTGCTTCAACTGTTATTGTTTGCATTGTATATATTTTGGTTGTTAATTTTGATTCCAAATATATTAATCAAACAAATTAGATATTATCAAAATTGTTTAAAATGAATTTACAACCAACATTAAGCAATCAATTCATTACGCTGCACCCCATAACTATTAATGATTTTGAAGCTTTATATATTGTTGCTGCCGACCCATTAATTTGGGAACAACATCCAGATAATTTGAGATATCAAAAAGAAGTTTTTAAAAAATATTTTGATAGTGCAATTGAATCTAAAGGGGCATTTTTAATTATTGATAATAGAACAAATGAAATAATAGGCAGCAGCAGGTATTATGAATTGAATGAAACTGCCAAACAAATTGCTATTGGATATACATTTATTGCAAGAAAGTATTGGGGAACAAATTACAATCTTCAATTAAAAAAATTAATGATAGAATATGCCTTAAAATTTATAGATACTGTGCTATTTTATATCGGTAAAAACAATATTAGATCTCAAAAAGCTATTCAAAAAATTGGAGCAAGCTATTTGTGTGAAAAGGATAATTCTTTGATTTACATTATTAACAAACAAGACTGGAACTTTTAACGATGCTTTACATATAATTTAAGTTTTATATAAGTTCATTATGGCTTTCTTTGTCACGAAAGTTTATAGTTTTTAAAACTAATTACAGATCCTTTTTTTGTGCAATGGATAACCAAAATCAAGAAATATTAGCCATAATAATACTAGGAGCATTGCTTGCATTGCTTTTAGTTGGGTTTATTGTGGGTATGTTATTTCTCTATCAAAAAAGGCAAAACGAGTATAAAAAAGAAATGGCTACAATGCATGAAGAATATGATCAGCAAATTCTTCGTGTGCAATTTGAAATGCAAGAAGCCACACTAAAAGAAATTGCAGATAAACTACACGATGGATTAAAAAATAATATCGTTAGCATTATTCAAAGGCTTCATTTAATTGGTTTTCATCTTTCAAAAAATCCACAAAATGTAGCAAATTTTGCAACTGAAATTGACCAGATTACTTTAGACTTAACTGGGGTTAAGGATGAGGTAAGGTTAACATCGCACAGCCTTTCTCCCGATAGAATTACACAGGTTGGATTAATTGATGCCATTAAGTTTGAAGCAAAAAGGTTGGCTCAAATTTCTTCACTAAAAGTAAATTTTGATGCAGATGAAACTAAAGAATATTATGTTGGAGAAACAAATTCTGTTTACTTATTTAGAATGTCTCAAGAGATTATTGGCAATGTATTAACGCATTCAAAAGCCACTCAAATAAACATTCACATTAGTTTATTGGTTGGAAATATATTTGTGCTAGAAATTAAAGACAATGGAATTGGTTTTAACATAACCGATAAAAAGAAAAATAAAAATGTAGGAATGGGTTTAGCTGGAATGCAAAAAAGAGCTTTACAAATTGGAGCAGATTTTAATATTTCAAGCACTCCAAATGTTGGCACAAGTGTTACTATTAAACTACCTTTACCCCAAGTTGAAAATATAAAACCAGATGATAACAAAGAAAAGCAGACCAAGTATAGCTTTGATTGATGACCACGAGATTGTGAGAAAGGCACTCAGAAACCTTGTTGAGGCTTTTGATGAATTTACTATTCTGTTTGATGTAGGTTCTTTTATAGAACTAGAGGGAAAACTTAAATCTAGAAATATTCCTGACATACTTTTAATGGATATAAGAATGCCCGATAAAAGTGGATTTGAGGTTGCCTCTTTTATGAAATCGAAACACCCATTTGTAAAAGTATTAGCCTTATCTAGTGAATCTGATGGATTTTCTATTGCAAAAGTAATGAGGTGTGGTGCAAAAGGATTTGTTAGCAAAGCAGCCAGCCCTGGTGAACTTTTACTAGCAATACATACTGTTTTAAATGGTGATGCTTATTTGTCACAAAAAGATTTTAATGAGTTTAGCAACACAATTCAAAATAGTGCAGATTATTTTAGAACAACTAATCCTGACTTTAATGCTAAAGAAAAAGAATTTATAAAACTGGCCTGCACTGCTCTTACCTATAAAGAAATTGGAGATAAAATGTGTTTGGCAATGAGAAGTGTTGAAAACTACAGAGATGGTGTATTTACAAAACTAGAAATTCATACTAGGCAAGAGTTGGCTGTTTTTGCAGTTCAAAATAAAATGATTTAATTTTTAATTAAATCTATACTTGATTTTCTAAGCAAACTTCCTGTTAGTGCAGACATTCCTGCAACTAATCCTCCAATAAAAGCAGTGATGATGAGTAGCAAGACATAAGATTCTTTCTGAAATAAAATTGACGCTACTTTTTTAGAGAGTAAATGTTCGTTAAATAAATCAATTTTTAAAGCGATGGTTCCCCATAAAATAAAAACAGCAATAAAAGCAGCTAAAAAACTTTTTCCCAAAGGTTGAGGAATTGATGCAAAAACAATAACTGTTGTAATAGCAAAACTCCACCAAGGAAATGCAAACAGCCCTGCTGCAAAAGCCAGCAAAGCTGTAAGAAATATAGACGTAATAAATTTTGCCATTAGGTTATTTATCGATTTCTAAACAAGTTTCTAATTCGGCCATCATGTCTACACTACCAACAAAAAATGGTGTTCTCTGGTGTAGTTCTGTTGGTTGAATATCTAAAATTCTGTCTTTACCATTAGTTGCTTTTCCACCTGCAACTTCAACAATAAAAGCAAAAGGATTGCATTCATATAACAACCTTAATTTGCCTTTAGGTTTGTCAATTGTTCCAGGATAAGTAAAGATGCCTCCTTTAATTAAATTTCTATGCACATCTGCAACCATACTACCAATATAGCGTTGTGTGTATGGTCCACCATTTGATTTATCTTTCTTTTGACAAATATTAATATAGTTTCTAACGCCTTCACTGTATTGAAAAAAGTTACCATGATTTACTGAATATATTCTTCCAGTTGGAGGGCATTTAATATCGGGATGAGAAAGTGTAAACTCTCCAATTTGTGGATCTAGTGTAAACCCATTAACGCCTCTTTTTGTAGCATACACAAGCATCGTAGATGAGCCATAAATAACATAACCCGCTGCAACTTGTCTATTACCTGGTTGCAAAAAATCTTCAATTGTGCAAGGGCTACCAAGTGGGCTTACTCTTTTATAAATTCCAAAAATGGTTCCTATAGAAACATTCACATCAATATTACTACTGCCATCTAATGGATCAAACAAACAAACATATTTGCTTTGGTTGCTAATTTCATCATCAAAAATTTCAATTTCATCCATTTCTTCGCTACCAATGCCTGCACAAGAAATACCATGCTTAAGCACACCAATCAATTGATTGTTTGCATAGATATCCATCTTCTTTACTTCCTCGCCTTGAATATTTGTAGTGCCGTGATCACCAAGAATATCCACTAAACCAGCCTTATTTACCTCTACATTAACACGCTTTGAAGCAAGTCCAATATCTCTTAATAATCTGCTTAACTCTCCTGTTGCACTAGGAAAATTTCGTAGCTGTTGCAGGGTAAATTCATCCAATGTTAATACTTGACGATTAATTGACATAGCGATTAGTTTGTTGTTTTATGGGTAACAAAAGTATAGTTTAATATGATTCACTTGCATTTGGAAAGTCGTTACTCTTTACATCTGCAACATATTTTTTTATAGCAGTATCAATTTGTTCTCCTAAATTGAGATATTGACGCAAAAATCTTGGTTTAAATTCTGTTGTAATTCCAAGTATATCGTGCATTACAAGGACTTGTCCATCACAGTCTCCACCTGCACCAATTCCAATTGTTGGAATGCTAACACTTGCAGTAACTTCCTTGGCAAGTTGAGCAGGTATTTTCTCTAATACAACTGCAAAGCAACCTGCCTCTTCAAGTAATTTAATATCTTTTCTAAGTTTATCTGCTTCTAATTCTTCTTTAGCTCTTACTGTGTAAGTTCCAAATTTATAAATACTTTGAGGTGTTAATCCTAGATGCCCCATTACAGGAATACCAGCACTAACAATTTTTTTAATGCTATCAAGAATTTCTTCCCCACCTTCCATTTTAACAGAATGTCCACCAGTTTCCTTCATTATACGAATAGCTGATGCCAAAGCTATTTCACTATTTCCTTGGTAAGTTCCAAAAGGCATATCAACCACCACTAAACTTCTATTAACAGCACGAACAACGCTTTGTGCATGATAAATCATTTGATCCAAGGTTACCGGCAAAGTTGTTTCGTACCCAGCAATTACATTGCCTGCACTATCGCCAACAAGTAAAACATCAATACCAGCTGTATCAAAAATTTTGGCAAAAGAAAAATCATACGCAGTAAGCATCGAAATTTTTTCTCCATTTTCCTTCATCTTATGGAGCGTATTTGTAGTAACTTTCTTTACTTCTTTATGTATTGACATTTTATTTAGTTTATGTTTTACTGTTTATGTTTTACACCAAATTCCCAATACCTAATTTCTGGCCTTCAACCCATTATCCAAATCTATTTTTAAAAATTGTTTTGTAAAGATTTGATAAATAATTGCAAGCCACAAAGCCAAGCAAGGTAAGGCTTTTAATGAATGTTGCATACTAAACTCTCTACTATATTTTGTGAGTAAGTCTGAATAAGAAAAACTTGTTACAATTAAACAAAATACAAAAAAAGTATTCGCCATTTTGCTTGGAGGTTGCACTACAAACCATAAACAACAAGCTGGAAAAGCAATGATATAAGTAGGAGATTCTGCACCTGTGCTAAAAATTACAACAAACAATAATACAGAACAAAGAAAGTAAAGTTGGTATCTTAAATCTTTGAAATATTGATAGCGAGTAAACTTTGTACAAAACAATATTGCAGCTGTTGCAAGCACAATAATATCCTTATCAAAAGCCCTGTTAATATTTCGTCTTATCAATCCCATTACAGAAATATCTTGAAAAAAATTGTCTATATCTAGTCTTACGTTTTTTTGGGTTTTATGCAGCAAAGCAGCAATCCAATCTTGGTAGGTTTGTAGTAAAAAAGAAAATGGTGCAATGATAATTGGCAGCATAAATAAAATACAAGTCCATATAAATGTCCAAAGAATAAACTTCATTTTTCTATTGCTAAAAAAGAAAAATGAAAAAGCTACAACTCCATAAATTTTAGTGATAGTTGCAAACACAATAAAAAGTAGTGCAATATGTTCTTTCCCTTTTTGTATATAGGCAAATCCAAGAATAATGCAAGCCGCTATTACAGCGTTAAATTGTAACCATGATGAAGCATTCATCATTTCGTGTGAACATAAAATTAAAATAGCATTTTGATACGCTTCTTTAATAGGCAATTTTCTAATTGCAATATATAAAATGGAAACATTAAATAACACCCACAAAGCAGCACCCAACCAATCTGGTAACAAGGCAAAAGGAGCAATTAAAACACTGAAAGTTGGGCCATATAAAAACACATCTGCATACTCTTTAGGGTATAAAGAATATAGGTTTGTTTGTTGTTGAGTATGAATAAAGGAATACTTAAAAATTTTATAAATATTCAAACGATGTTCAGTATCTAAAAGATTTTGAATGATGGTTGTAATAGACAATCCAAACCACAAAAAAATGGCAACTTGTTTATTAAAAAGAAACTCACCTGTTAGAATAAATTTTTTAAATCCTGATTTCATTGTGCAGTATTATCAATCGTTATTTCAATTCTTGCATATCAACCAAGCGTTTATAAATGCCGTTTGTTTGCATCAATGTATCGTGGTTGCCACGTTCTGCAATTTCGCCTTTTTGTAATACAATAATTTCGTCTGCATGGCGTATAGTACTTAGTCTATGGGCTATTACAAGTGTTGTTCTATTTTGCATCATTTTGTTAATAGCATCTTGCACTAATCTTTCGCTTTCTGTGTCTAAAGATGAAGTTGCTTCATCCAAAATAAGAATAGGAGAATTTTTTAATACAGCCCTTGCAATGGTTAAACGTTGTCTTTCACCACCACTTAGTTTAGTGCCTCTATCACCAATATTTGCATCAAATCCTTCATCTTTTTTTACAATAAAATTATAGGCATTAGCAACTTTTGCAGCTTCAATTATTTTATCTTCACCAGCGTTTTGGCTACCTAACAAAATATTATTTGCTATGGTATCATTAAACAAAATTGGCTCTTGTGTAACAATACTAATTTGCTTTCTTAAAGTATTTAAATCATACTTTTTTACGTTGATACCATCAACTAAAATATCACCTTCAGTTACATCATGAAATCTTGGAACTAAATCTGCCAAAGTGCTTTTTCCAGAGCCGCTGCTACCTACTAGTGCAACTGTTTTTCCTTTTGCAATAGTTAAATTAATGTTCTTTAAAATAGGAATTGTATTGTATGAAAACGATACATTTTTAAACTCAATCTTATCTTTAAAAGTATCTAATTCAACGCCACCAATATTGCCATCAATTAAGTTTTCTGCTTCTAATACTTCATTCACTCTTCTTAACGCTGCACTACCCTTTTGCATCGCATAAAAAGCACTACTTAAACTTTTTGCAGGGTTAATAATTTGACTAAAAATAGCGATGTAAGTGATAAATGCAGAACCATTTAAACCCAGACCTTTTTGCTCTAAAATCATCTTACCACCAATCCATAAAATAACAGTTAATATAAGAATACCCAGTATTTCACTTAGCGGGCTAGCTATATCTCTTCTAAGATTTATTTTATTGCGAACATTAAATAAATCTTGATTCGATTTTTTGTATTTTGTTAAAACAATATGCTCTGCTGTAAATGCTTTTATAACTCTCAATCCAGATAAAGTTTCTTCCACAATACTTAAAGATTCACCAAATTTTTCGGCAGCAAGGTTGCTATGTTTTTTTAAAGATTTGCTAACACTACCAATAATAAAACCTCCAACAGGCAATAGCACTAGCAATACCAATGATAATTGTGGGCTCAAGATAAACAATAAAACTAAATAGAAAATAATGGTAAGAGGTTCTTTAATAAATCCTTCTAATGTGCATGAAACGGCAGTTTCAATTTCGCCCATATCATTTGTTAATCTGCTCATTAAATCTCCCTTACGTTGTTCTGTAAAATAGCCTATGGGAAGTTGTAAAATTTTACCAAATAAATCTTCTCTAATGTAAGCTCCAACGCCATTTCTTAGTGGTGTTAAAACTATATAACTTAAATATAAAAATAAGTTTTTAAGAAAAATAGCAACTACAATAAATATGCAAACAGCACCCAAGGCAAATACTGCATTATGATGAGCAACAACTTGGCTAATAATATATTTTAAATATCCAAGAAAAAATGTAGAGCTAAACTCAAATACAGGTTTAATGATGATATCATTTTTGGGGTTGAATATAATTTCTAAGAAAGGGAATAGCATTGCAATAGACACAATGCTAAATAAGATAGATGCAATAATTGTAGCAAAGTACATAAAAATATTCTTTTTGAACATTTTTAGATACTTCAACAATCCTAAATATTTTTTCATTTTAATTTTTACTAATGTAGGCAAATGTAAGCTGCTGCTGCTTAGCAAAAGAATTTAACAGTTATTCAAAATCTAAAAATTTTTCTTGTTGGATTTTTATTAAGCAAGGCTCGTTTTCATTAAGCGTAAACCCATTTAAGACTTTTTCATATAACCTTATGTAGGATAAAGTCATTTGTTTAGATGTAAAATATTCCATTACGTAATCATTGCAAACCTTTGGGTTATATGAGTCAATATTTTTAATAGCATCTACCAGCTCCCTTGTTTTAGTGCTCAAAAACCCAACTTCTTTTTTTACAATTTCTGTTAATGAACCATATGGTGTTCCAAACACAGGGCAACCAAAATACAAACTCTCTGTTATTGCAATGCCAAAAGGTTCGTGCCAACGCACAGGAAAAATCATCCCTTTTGATTCGTTCAAAAATTTGTTTTTTTCAATGCCTCCAACCATACCATAAAAACTTGTATTCAAATCAAATGTTAATCGAACTCCTTGATTAATATTAAACCTAACGCCTCCCAAAACTTTTAATGGAATATTAGCTTTTGATGCAATATTGATAGCAGCTTTTACATTTTTTACACGCCAAGCTGCATCACCCAAAAAGTGTGTGTAATTTTTCTTATTGCTCAAGCTTGGTTTACCATAATCTTCAGGGTCTAAACCATTATGCACATAAACATTACTGCCAAATCTTTCTGCATGATTTTTTGAAACAAACACAGTGTTTTTATTCAACGTAAATTGCTGGTTTGTGTTACCATGCATTGTGGAAATGTATGGTTTAATAGGTAATTCGTTAGTGCCACAATTTAAGTGTACAACATCTATATTTTCTGGTATTTGTTGATTTAAAGGGATTGTTGCACAATAATTCAAAACCTTTGCAAATGGGCAATAAGAACCTTTTGCAACAAGATAAGTTACGTTGTGCCCAAGCCTTACAAGCTCTTTACCTAGCCACCAAATAACCCTTTCTGTTCCACCATATTTTACAGCAGGAATTACAGAATTATTTACAATTAAAATGTTCATTTTCATTAAAAAATGGGATTGAGATTATTTAGTTACACCAGCAGATAACAAGTCAAAGTAATGATTTTAATTGGTAGAATGTATCTTGCACAACCACATTAAAATTTTTGTAAATGAAAGTAACTGGTTTTACGTTTATCAAGAATGCAATAAAGTTTGATTACCCCATTAAAGAAGCAATACTTTCTATATTGCCATTGTGCGATGAAATTATCGTTGCTGTTGGTGATTGTAATGATGGCACAAGAGAATTAGTAGCAGCTATACATCCAACAAAAGTAAAAATTATTGATACAATTTGGGATGCTACAAAAACTACAGGGGGTATTGTTCTAGCAGATGAAACCAATAAAGCTTTCAAAGCAATTTCTACTGATAGTGATTGGTGTTTTTATATACAAGGCGATGAAGTTTTAAATGAGGATGGAATAGACAATATAAGAGCCGCAATGTTGAAATATAAAGATGATAAAAATATTGATGGTTTATTATTTAAATATTTACATTTTTATGGTAGCTATGATTATGTTGGAACTTCAAATAATTGGTATAGCAACGAAATAAGAATAATAAAAAATGATAAAAACATTTATAGCTACAAAGATGCTCAAGGCTTTAGAAAAGGGAGCAATGAAAAGCTAAGAGTTAAGCCTGTCAATGCTTTCATCCATCATTATGGTTGGGTGAAAGAACCTGAAATGATGCAACAAAAAATATATGGAACTGCCAAACTGTGGGGTGGAGATGATATTGATGATGTGAAAAATAAAAATCAAATTTTCACAACAGCATTTGATTATTCAACGATATCTGCATTAGAAAAATTTACAAAAAAACATCCTTTGCTAATGCAAGAAAGAATTGAAAAATTAAACTGGAAATTTGATTACGACGTTACCTATAATAATTATACTTTAAAAGAAAAATTCAAAAATTTCTTGTTTAAAATAACTGGCAAAAGATTTTTTGAATATCAGAATTACAAAATTATTTAGCTTTTCTTTTTTGCTAAAATAATATTGTTCAAATATAAATCATAACGCTTTGGCATAATTGAATGAAAGATTCTAAACCACCCATTTCGTATGAATAGAATAATAGGACGAATGTTTGTTGTTATAAATTTTATTTTTCCAATAACAGGGATTGCAGTTAACAACTGATCACTTAAATACACCATTTTTAATTGATGTAAGGTCATATAAAAATCCCCACTTTTATCAATTACTAATATTTCAAATCCGTTTTTCTCTAATAAATTCCTTAAAGCAAATTGAGTATATCGTGCATAATCATGAGGCACTTCGTGTTCATTCCAAACAAATGGACAGGTAATTAAAATTTTACCATTTGGTTTTAAAACTCTGTTTAGTTCTGGTATTATTTTTTCTAAATTGAAAATATGTTCAAACACTTCACTAGTAAAAATGGAATCGTATTTTTCATTCTCGAAGGGCAATTTTTTTCCATCATAAAAAAAATCAATTTGTTCATTTAAGTGTGGATGACCAATATTTTCAAAATCAACACCAGTATATGTTTCAACTTTAGAAAATAAACTTTTGTAAGGCTTAGAGCCACAACCAAAATCTAATAAATTTCCAGAAAGTTCTAAGCTATACTTATCTACTTTTTTTAAAAGCTCTTGCCTGATAAAATAATAGGTGCTTCGTAGTGGAGGATTAAATCCTTTTGGAATTGCTGAAAAACGACTACTCATATTTTTATAAAAAGAATTTTAAGAAGTAATTAACTCATAAGAAAATGCTTCAACTGATGCTGGGAATTTTTTTGTGAAAGTATCAAAAGCATTTCTGCCCATCAGCTCCCAATTGTCTTTTTGTTGCCAGGCTTTTTCCAAAACAGTGCTGATAGATTCAATTGAAGCATCTGGCGAAACCCAACCATTTACACCATCATCAACCCACAAAGGCATATCGCCAATATCACTTACAACAACTGCTCTACTTTTACTCATTGCTTCTACAACGCTTATTGGCATTGCATCGCGATGTGTTATTTGCAACACTAAATGAGCTGATTCTAATTCTTTTGCAACTTGTTTTGTATTGCCTTTTAACACAACTATATTTTCTAAGTTATTTTCCTGAATCAAATTTTGCAATAAATCTGCATCACTTCCACCACCATATAATTCAACAATTACATTTCTATTTTTCCATACGTCACTAGCCAATGCCATTAGTAAATTATCTTGTGCTTTTCGGGTAATATCCAATTGAGCCAGCATTAAAATTTTATATTTTCCATCAACTAAATCAGGATACACAGTATAAGTTTTACTTTTTTCAATTGTTATAGGATTAACTATTGAAGTCCAATTATCAAGCTTTGTTTGTAATTGATTTTCTAAAATACCCCCAATTCTAAAAGCATCGCCAATATTAAGGTGTGCATTGTGCATCCATTCAATTAACAACTTTGCTTTTGCGGGTTTAAAAACAAAATTTTTATCGTAATTATGAAAGGTTAGCGAGTATTTTTTGAATTGGTTATAAACGTTTTTCCAAGGATGATTGGTAACTTCCATAAACCCACCTTGGTTCATTACAATGTAATCATACTTAGTAAAATCAAAACTCTTAATAAATTGTTTTTGTTCCAATCTTGTTATCCATTCAAAACGAAGTCTTTGCAATAAGTTTTCTTTTCGCCTTCCTTTATTGGGGATGTAAATAATGGTAGCACCCAAGTCTGCAAGGGGTTGTAGCTTGTTTCTTTTATCCTCCCAATCATACATTAAACAAGTAACTTTTTTGTTAACAATGCAACAATATTTAGCCAAACCAAACCATTGTTCTTCGCTTCCTCCCCAAGGGTCGCTATTCATTAACGATATAAAAAGAAAACTTTCCATTATTAAATAAATAAAATCTTTTTTTGCAATGATAAATAATTTAAAGGCAAACGTTACAACTTATGTTCTCCATCCTCATTCCATCTTGGAATAATATTGATTACTTAAAACTTTGTATTGAAAGCATACAAAAAAATTCTGCTTTTAATCATCAAATTATTGTGCATATAAATGATGGAAGTGATGGAAGTTTAGATTGGGTAAAAAATAACAACATCAGTTTTACACATACGCCAACGAATGCTGGTGTGTGCCTAGCACTCAATATGGCAGCGGCTTTGGCAACAAACGACTATATTGTTTTTGTAAATGATGATATGTATTGTTTGCCAAAATGGGATGAATATTTAGTGGATGAAATCAAATCTTTGAAAGATGATTGTTTTATGATTTCTAGCACAATGATAGAACCACGAGATACAGGAAATGGAGCTGTAATTGTTGCAAATTATGGTGATGATATAAATACTTTTAATGAACAAAAAATTGTCGCTGAGGCTGCATCATTAACCAAAAATGATTGGAATGGCTCGTGCTGGCCTCCCAATGTTGTGCATAAAAAATATTGGAATTTAGTGGGTGGTTATTCCATTGAATTTAGCCCAGGTATGAGTAGTGATGATGATTTTTGTAGAAAGATGTGGCAAGTTGGATGTAGACATTTTAAAGGCATTGCTAAAAGTAGGGTGTATCATTTTCAGCAAAAATCAACAGGAAGAATTATTAAGAACGACGGACCAAAACAGTTTTTTTTGAAATGGGGTATTTCTCAATCTTTTTTTAATAAATTTTACATAAAAAAGGGGCAGCCTTTTGAATCGCTTATGAATGTTGGAGAAATTTCACTCCCTTTCAAGGAAAAGCTAAAACATTTCTATAAAAGAAAGTTTAAATACTAACCTTGCACTTTGTTAAATATGACAAATAAACTTTCTGTTCTTAATCAGCTTTTCGATAAAATTTATGTAATCACGTTACATAGAGCAACATCACGTCAACAAAATATTAAACAAATTTTAGAAGGTGTTGACTATGAGTTTTTTTATGGCATAGACAAGTTGAATCTGAATTTTGAACAAGTTAAGCAAGATGGAATTTATGATAACAAAAAAGCGATTCAATTTCATAGAAACAGCAAACCAATGTATTTAGGGCAAGTTGCTTGTTCACTTTCTCACAGAAAATTATATGAACATATTTTACAAAATACATCTTACAATAAAGTATTGATTTTTGAAGATGATTTTTTAGTAAATGAAAGTGCCTTTAATAGTATTCATTCTGTTGTAGAGCAACTGCCAAGCAGCTGGGACTTACTTTATTTAGGATATTATTTGAACGAGATTACCACAACTAAAATGAAGTTTAAACAAGCATTTTATCTACTACTTAGTTATTTGGGTTTGCAAAAATTTAAGCCAAATCAAATAAAGAATTTATATCCAAAAAAATATTCTACAAACCTTGACATTGCTGGCTTTCATGATTGTGCTCACGCATATTGTATAAATAGAAAAGCACTATCAACTTTAATTAAAACCCAAACACCAGTTTGTTTTCCAGCAGACACTCTTTTTTCTCATCTAATTATCTCTGAAAAAATCGAAGCATATATTTCAAAACCAAAAATTTTTCTACAAGAAATTTTTCTTAAAAATGGCAATAAGGATTCTTTCGTTGCTGAATAAACAATTACAATTATGAAACTTCTTCTACAATACTTAAAACCTTATAAATGGCAAATAGCATTAGCAATGCTTTTAGCGGCAGTTAATCAAACATTTTCTTTACTTGACCCTACCATTTTTGGTAAGATGATTGATTACATTGGCACATCCGGTTTATTTGATAAAACAACAAAAATTATCACTACAAAATTTGTTACAGAACACGAATTTATTACTCACATTGGTTATTTACTTGGGTTATCAATTGCAGTTGCAATGGTTTCTCGTGTTGCGAAATCCTTTCAGGATTATGTAGTGAATGTAATTGTGCAAAAATTTGGGGCATCTATTTTTACTGATGGTTTGCAACATTCAATGCGTTTGCCTTATCAAGATTTTGCTGATCAAAGAAGCGGCGAAACTTTATCTATTCTGCAAAAAGTTAGACAAGACTGCTCTCAGTTTATTGGTTACTTCATCAACATTTTGTTTCCAATAATCATAGG
>JANYEB010000218.1 GCA_025363355.1 Chitinophagaceae bacterium
GTTTGATGTAAGCACTATCACTGCCGAATGTTGGGTTCGCAGAACTACTTTAAATGGTGTTAATGTCTGCATAGTGGCAAGCCGAAATGCAACAGGTGCAGCAAGGTTTAGTATTCATATGGGCGATAATAGTATTGGATTATATAATGGTTCTTCATATAATGCAGTATCAGCAAATTTTAGTGCTGGTGTTTGGTATCATATTGCAATGGCAATTGGCACAAATACTTCTGATGTATATGTAAATGGCGTTAAGGTAGGAACTACTACAAATGGAATGGGAGCTGCAACTAACTTGCCTTTTCAAATTGGTAGTGGAGTACCTGCTGGTAGTTTTGAACCTTTTAATGGTAGTATAGATGAAGTAAGGGTTTGGAGTGGTATAAGAACAGCCAGTCAAATTGCATCTAATTATCTAAATATTTTAAGTAATCCTGGTTCTCAAACAGGCTTATTATTATACTACAATTTTGATAATGGCATAGCAGGAGCTGCTAACGTAAGCGTTACATCAATCAATGATTTATCTAATTCTGGTTTAAACGGAACTTTAACAAACTTTGGTTTAACAGGCAGCACAAGTAATTGGATAGAAAGCTATGCAATGGTAGTTCCTGCAGCAACTGCAGCTACTGCAATTGGCGGTAATAGCTTCACTGCAAACTGGACAGCGTCAGCTATTGGCATTGCAAATAACTATAAAGTAGATGTTTCTACCTTAAACAATTTTTCAACTGTTATCACCGGTTCTCCTTTTACTGCTAATACAACAAGTATTGCTGTAACAGGCCTTATTCCCAATACTATTTATTATTACAGGGTGAGAGCAGATAAGACAAGTGTAACTGGGCAAGGTACCAACTCTAACACTATTACTGCAACTACAACAGCTTTAGCACCTCCGGGCAATGCACTACATTTTGATGGAGTAAATGATGTGGTTACAGTTACGAATGGGACTAATATTTTTGATCAGGGTTATACTACTGCTGAATGTTGGGTTAAAAGGGATGTGATGAATGGAGTGAATGTATGTTTATTGGGTAGCAGAAGCAATGCTGCTTGCAGATATAGTATACATATGGGTAATAACTCAGTGGGTCTTTTTAATGGCAGTAGCTACAATGCAGTTACAACAATTGCTTTTGAAGCTGGTAAGTGGTATCATATTGCTATGGTAATAAAATCTGCAACAGCCGATGTTTATGTTAATGGTGAATTTGCAGGAACTACCACTAATGGTATGGGTACTGCAACAAGCCTCCCTTTTCAATTAGGAGCTGCGAATTCAAGTGGTAATTTTGAGCTTTTAAACGGCTGCTTAGATGAAGTAAGAATATTTAATTACCAACGTAGCCCTGCGGAAATAAAAGCTGGGTATAGAAACATATTCGGTAATTTATCATTTTCTAATTTATTATACTATGCTAAGTTTGACCAAGGGGCGGCATCGGGTGTCAATAATGAGAATACACTACTTAATTCGTCTGGTTGGGGTGGTCTAAATGGTACATTATTAAATTTTGCCTTAACCGGCAGTACAAGCAATTGGGTAGAAAGTTATGCAATGGTAGTGCCACAAACTACTGCTGCAACAAGTGTTAAAGCAACAACATTTCTTGCCAATTGGGCAGCCCCAGCGGTAGGCACTGTTGACAATTATTTATTAGATGTATCTACTAGCCCTACATTTAGTTCTTTTTTAAGTTTATATGGTGGTTTAAATGTTACAGGAACTTCAAGAGGAATAACAGGTTTATCTCAAGGCACAACATACTATTATAGATTAAGGGCAAATAAAGCTACCGTAAGTGGGCAAGGTAATTACTCTAATGTAAGTTCAGTTACAACTGCTATTTGCTCAACAGCAACATCTCAATCAACAGTTGCTGTTTGTGATAGTTTAGTTTGGAATGGAGTTACTTATAAAACAAGTGGAACTTATACAAAAACATTTACTTTAGGCAGTAGTTTGGGTTGCGATAGTATTGCTACTTTGGTGCTTACCATTAATGCAAATTCATTTACCATCGACAGCACTATTTGCTCTACTTCGTTACCTTATACTTGGTATGGGTTAACATTTACAAGTGCAGGTTCTCAAACAGCCCATCTAACAAATAGCAAAGGTTGCGACAGTGCTGTTACATTAAATTTATCTGTAAGTGCAGCACCTTGTGGATGTTCAATTTTTAATAATTATAGATACACAGGACAGCCAGTTATTAATAATTATAATTTTTATTATTATGCCCAAACTTATGCCCACAGTTTAGGGCAAACAATTAAACCTGATTGTAACGGGATGCTAAAAAGCTATAAACTTTATTTAGGTACAGCTAACTGGGGTGCAAACAGACAATTTAAAGTTAGAGTGTATGAAGGTAACTTGGGAAGCCTTGTTTATTTATCTTACCAAGCAACGCTATTATATGATGCAACTTTTACACTATCTGACAATGGTGACCATACAGTTAATTTTAATTTTGGGAATTTTATACCTGTTGTTAATGGAAAAACGTATAGCGTATTTGTAACAAATTTAGGCAATGCTATTTCGCAAGTTCCAGTTTCAGTAGCAAATACTTATTCAAACGGAGCAGCATATTTTGAAGAATATGAGGTAGATGTTAATGCTACTATAGCGTATCCTTTCGCTTCTGATTTATTTTTTGAAGCCGTTATAACACCATCTTGCCCTACCATAAACACAACTTTTACTCAATCAGCTTGTGGTAGCTACACTTGGGTTGCTAAAGGAAATAAAGTATATACTGCAAGTAATAACACAGATACTGTTATGCTAAAAACTGTAGGTGGTTGCGATAGTATAGTTACTTTAAACCTAACTATAAAACCAAATTATTCTATAACAGCTAGTGCAGGTACTAATGGCAGCGTAAGTAGTGCTGGCACAACAACTGTTTGTGAAGGCGATAACAAAATATATACCTTTACCCCAGCCAGTGGATATACAGTAAATACTGTAGTGATAGATGGTATCAGTTATAGTTTAGGTTCAATAACGGGTTATGGTTTTAGCAATATACTCAGCAATCATACTATTAGTGTAAGTTTTATTTCATCATGCAGCCCAACTACCTCATCAACCAGTTTAAGTATTTGTTCAAGTCAACTGCCATACATTTGGAATGGTTTAACTTTCAATGCAGCTGGCTCTCAAACAGCCCATTTAACCAATGCAGCAGGCTGTGATAGTAGTGCCACACTAGTATTAAGTGTAAGTGCTTCATCAGTATCGAGTATTAGTATCAGCAGTACAGCTACCACAATATGTGCAGGCACTTTAGTGAGCTTTACAGCAGCCCCTGTAAATGGCGGCACAAGCCCAATTTATCAATGGAAAAAGAATGGTTTGAATGTTGGTACCAATAGTGATGTTTATACATCAACATCACTAAACAATGGCGACAGTATATGGTGTGTATTAACTAGCAATAGTGCTTGTGCAACCAATACAAGTTCAACTAGCAATGTAGTAAAAGTTAAAGTAAATGCTAATCCGGTAATAACATCCATCACCAATGGCACAGCAAGTATTAGCACAGCAATTTTATGTACATTAGGTAGCACAACACCCTATTTCAACGCCACACCTTATGGGGTATGGAGCAGCAATAATGCAGCAGTAGCCAGTGTTACAGGAGGCAGCCAGTCTGGGATAGTAACAGCCAATACCAATGGTACTGCAACGATTAAATACATAATAACTAATACTGCAGGTTGTTCATCATCAGCAAGTTTATTGGTAACAGTAGCACCGCAAGCTACACCCAATGCCATTACAGGAGCTAGCAGTGTTTGTGCAGGAAGTTCAACTACATTCAGCAGCACCACATCAGGTGGGGTATGGAGTAGTTTAAGCAATAATGGAACTATTAATGCAAGTGGGGTATATGCAGCAGCCAATGCAGGAACAGGACAAGTAAAATACACTGTAACCAATGCAGCAGGATGCAGTACATTTACTAGCAAAAACGTTATCGTAAATGCCATACCAGCAGTACCAACAATTGGTTATCCATCAGGCACCAACACAGCATTATTTAGATATGGAGCAGACTTTTGTGTAGGCAAAACTTGCACAGTAATAGGTATACCAAGTGGTGGTAGTTGGGCATACACTAATCCAGCAGCAGGTACCATTACACCTAGTGGAGTAGTTAGTTTTATAGGAATAGGAAGTGGAGCAATTGTTTATACATACACCGATGGCAATGGTTGCAGCAATAGCAGAACAATGCCAGGTACGGTAGCTGTTTGTCCAATACCTAAAGGTGTTTTAACAATCAGCAATGAGCAATTAGCAATGAGCAGTGACTTCACAATGTATCCGAATCCAGCAAAATTCAGATTAAATTTAAATGTTGAGACTTTAGCAGGTGCTGGAAGTATTATAGTAACAGACCTTTATGGTAAATCAATAAAAACACAAGCTTTAAGTATGGGAACAAATACAGTTGATATTACTAACTTGAGTAAAGGATTTTACTTGGTAAGCACTATTACTAGTGAAGGAAAAACAACTAAGAAATTAATAGTGGAATAATCCGTCGACAGTTCTCTGTTGATGGTCAATAGAAAACCTCCAAATTGTAAAGTTTTAGAGGTCTTTGATTATAGGATAGCTTAATACAAAAAATAATAAAATGTTCAACAAAAACACAATGAAAAAACTATTCACCCTCTGCGTATTAGTATTTATTGCCGTAACAAGTTTAAATGCACAATCCATAGGTATTTTAAAAAGTACTTTTGGAATAAGTAGCAATGTAACTGCCCGTAATGTGGCTACCGATGCACAAGGCAATATTTACCAAATAGGTTATTTTAATAATACTGCAAATTTTGGCAATGGGGTATCAGTAATTGCTAATGGTTCCGAGGATATCTATGTTGTAAAATACAATAGTGTAGGCATTGCCCAATGGGCAAGAAGAGCAGGTGCTGCTGGTCAAGATAGAGGCTATGGCATCACTGTATATGATACATCAGTTTATATTACAGGTAACTTTCAAGGTACAGCCAATTTTAATACACCAAATGCCAGTGGCAGTAACGAAATAAGTAGTATAGGTTCGACCGATATTTTTGTTGCCAAATACGATAATGCAGGTAGTTTTCAATGGGCAAGAAGAGGTGGTAGTAATTTTCAAGATGTAGGCTATAGCATTGCTGCTAATGCTACATCGGTATATATTGCTGGTCAATTTGGTTTTACAGCCAATTTTAATACGCCAAGTGCCAGTGGTAGCAACGAAATAACCAGTGCAGGCAATAACGATATTTTTGTTGCCAAATACGATAATGCAGGTAGTTTTCAATGGGCAAAAAGAGCAGGAGGAAGTTCAAATAATGATTTGGCTTGTGGTGTAGCCATCAATGGTTCATCGGTTTATGTTACAGGTATCATTACCGGCTTTGTCAATTTTAATACGCCAAGTGCTACAAGCAGCAACGTTATTAACGAGTCAGGTACTGGCGATATCTTTATTGCCAAATACAATGACACAGGTGATCTTCAATGGGTAAGAAGGGCTGGTGGTGCTAATACGGATATAGGCCAAAGCATAGCAGCAGATGCCACATCAGTATATATTACTGGATATTTTCAAGGTAAAGCCAATTTCAACACGCCAAGTGCTAGTGGCAGCAACGAAATAACAAGTGTTAGTAATACTCAAGATATTTTTTTGGCTAAATATGACAATGCAGGTAATTTTCAATGGGCAAAAAGAGCAGGGGGGGCAGATGCTGATATAGCTAATGGTGTAGCCATCAACGGTACATCGATTTTTGTTACCGGGCAATTTCAAGGTACAGCTAATTTTAATACACCAAATGCCAGTGGCAGCAACCAAATTACTAGTGCCGGTGGATATGATATTTTTGTTGCCAAATACGATGATGTAGGTAGTTTTAAATGGGCAAAAAGGGCTGGTGGCGTTAATAACGATATTGGCTATGGCATTGCAACCAGTGGTTCATCGGCATATACCGTTGGAAGTTTTAGTGGTACAGCTGATTTTAATACGCCAAGTGCCAGTGGCAGCAACCAAATTACCAGTAGTGGTACAGATGCTTTTTTGGTTGAGTATGTACCTTGCACACCCACCACGGGCTGGTTTACAGTAACAGCCTGCAATAGTTACATTTGGGCAGCCAAAGGCAATAAAGTTTATACTGCAAGTAATAATACAGATACAATACATCTAACCAATGCAGGTGGTTGCGATAGTGTGGTAACTTTAAATTTAAGTGTAGTGAACAGTTTACCAGCTATAACAGGTGCAAGTGCAGTATGTGCTGGTTCAACAACAACTTTAAGCAATGCTATTGCAGGTGGTATATGGTTTACACAAGCCACTAGCCAAGCAACTATTGATGCAACAACAGGATTAGTAACTGGTAAAAATGTCGGCACAATTACCATTCAATATAGCAAAACAGCTTGTGGTAGCACCACCAAAACATTTACTGTAAATGCCATACCAGATGTACCGAGTATTACTTATGCACCAGGTACGCCAAGCCCACAAATAGGAGCAACAACAGGAGGCTTTTGTGTAGGAAAAACGTTTAGTGTTGTTGGAACACCAAACGTGCCAGCAGGTTCGTGGATTGCCACAGGATTTGCAAGCATTACAAATGGGGGAGTGGTTTCAATTAATGCCGTAGGTACTGGTTCAATTAAATATACTTATACCGATGCTAGGGGCTGTAGTAACAGTAGAATAATGAGTGGTACTGGTTATGTTTGTGCTTCTCGTGGTGTACCAATTAGCAATGATCAATTAGCAATTCGCAATGAGTTTACTATGTATCCAAACCCAGCAAAAGGGTTTATCAACTTAAATATTGAAAAAGTCATTGAAGCTGGAAGTATTGTAGTTACTAATTTGTATGGCAAATCGGTAAAAACTAAAAACTTAAGTATGGGTTTTAACACAGTAAATATTGCTAATTTAAGTAAAGGCTTTTACTTGGTAAGTGTAATTACTAGTGAAGGAAAAACAACTATGAAATTGGTGGTGGAATAAGCAGAGTAATGTCAACTGTTAAAAGTTAGCCAATAAAAAAAGCCTCCAAAGTTGTTATACTTTGGAGGCTTTTTTTACAAAATCCCAGTCAATTATTTCTATATAAAATGTTGACTTAAGTGGTTACCTCTGAGTGAATAAACTGTTAAGCGGTTTGATTATCTTTAACTAATGGAATAAAAGAAAAGCAGTTACACCAATGAATAAGCTTGTTCAAATTTTGTGTCATAGAACTTTTATTTTAATGAATACCTCTGTTTCAGTCTTGATACGGAGGTATTTTATTAATATCTTAGCTCTCAACTTAAGTTGAGGGCTAAGATATTATCCTCTAAACCCTTTTAAAAACTCTTCCACTTTAATTCTCTTTTTGCCTTCCATTTGTATTTCTAGAGCATCGATATAACCATTGGCACAAACAAATTTTAAATAAGATTTATGGTCTGTGATATAAGTGCCTGCTGGTTCTGATGGCGTTGCCATTTCTTTTGTGCAAGAAAATATTTTTAGGGTTTTATTGTTTAGTGTTGCAAATGCAGCAGGGTAGGGTGCAAGTCCTCTAATTAAATTATACACTTCATCGATAGGTTTTGTGAAGTTTATTTTGCAGGTATCTGTAAATATTTTAGGGGCGTGTTTTAATGTTTGATGTTCGATGTTTGATGTTTGATGTTGCTCTATTTCATCAATATTATTTTCTGCAACAGCTTTAATTGTTTTAACTAATAATGCAGCACCAATATCTTTCATTTTATCGTGCAGTTCACCTGCCGTTTCATCATCATTAATAGGAAGGATTTCTTGCATTAAAATATTGCCAGTATCAATTTCGTGTTTCAGTTTAAAAGTGGTTACACCTGTTTGTTTTTCTCCATTAATAATAGCCCAATTAATGGGTGCAGCACCACGATATTGTGGCAGCATACTACCATGAACATTAATGGTTCCCATAGGTGGCATATTCCAAACAATTTCGGGCAGCATTCTAAATGCTACCACCACTTGCACATCTGCTTGTAAAGATTGTAGCTCTTGAATAAAGGATTCGTTCTTTAGTTTTTCTGGTTGCAATACGTGCAAATTATTTTCAACGGCATATTTTTTTATAGCACTTTGTTGTAGCTGTAACCCTCTGCCAGCAGGCTTATCAGGTGCTGTAACAACACCAACAATATTGCATCCTGCTTTCACCAAAGCATCTAAAGATGCTACTGCAAAATCTGGCGTACCCAAAAAAATAATTCTTACATCTTTATAATCCCTCATAGTTGCAAATGTAGAGTTCTAAATCTTTTAACAAATCTTTAAAGGTTACATTATTAGGTGAAATGGTATTTATAAGTGCAGCTGCTTTCTTAAAATTCTTCACTTAATTAAAACAAAAAAAAATGAAAACTAAAATTATTATTGCCCTAGTGGCAACAGCAGCTTTATGTTCAATTGCGTACTTTATTATTGCAAAAACTGGATTATCAAATCCACCTATTCCACACAAAAGTAAGTTTAGCATTGTTGGTGAATGGAAGCTAGATTCTGCCTACAATAATAAAGATTCTAATTCCTTAAACTTGTTGGTGGCTGCTTTTTTTGCAGACTCTAATATTGTCTTCAAATTCAATGCAGATAGTACTTTGCAAACAATTTCACCTAATGAAATTACCAAGCAAAGCTACTATGTAAACAACGATTCTTTATTTGTGAAAGAAGATTCGGCTTATACAGTATCTGTTATGCAGATTAAAACTGATAGCTTGATTTCGATGGTTAATAAGGATAGTACTGTTTTTGTAATGAGTAGGAAAACTGCTAAATAGATGGTCGATAAAAGGGCAGGCAATATTGTCTGCTCTTTTTTATGTAATCAACTCATTATTCACATCTCAATAAAAATAATTAATATGAAAAAAATAATCATCTGCATAATTGCTACTGTGTTATTAATAGCTTGCAATAATGCTAAGAAAGAGAAAGGAGCAGCTGTTCAATTTGCAAACACAACTGATGCAAAAGAAAACATTGAATATAAATCAGATGCAGTTACCAATGGATTAGTTAGTTCTGGAAATACAAGTAATATAGAATTAAATAGCAACAATGTTATGTATGCTGCAAATGCAACAAGTACAGATGCAATAGAACAAACGAATGATCAAGTAGAAGTAAATAAACCAACGTCATCACCAGATAAACCAAAAGTAGAAGAACCTAAAAAACTGCCTACAAAATCGTATGAAGATTGGGATAAGAAAATTATTAAAACAGGCAATATTGTTTTAGAACTCAATAACTACAGGGCTTACAATAATCTTATTCATAAAAATGTAAAAAGCTTTGGTGCTTATGTTGCCCAGGAAGAGCAAACACAAGGTGATGATAAACTTGAAAATAGTATTGTTATAAAAGTGCCTGTTGAAAACTTCGATGATTTAATTAATAGCATTGGTGGCGATAGTATTAAAGTGATTGAAAAAAGAATAAGCAGTCAGGATGTTACATCTGAAGTGGTGGATACTAAAGCCAGAATTGAAGCTAAGAAAATTATGAGACAACAATACCTAGAGTTGATGCGTCAGGCAAAAAATATGAAAGATATATTAGAGGTTCAAACAGAAATCAACACCATACAAGAAGAAATAGAATCTGCATCTGGCAGAGTTAATTATCTTGTTCATCAAGCATCTTACAGCACAGTTAACTTGAAATATTATCAACTATTAAATGGCAAAAAGATTGAGCCAGAAGACTCAAATGGTTTTCTGTTTAAAGTAAAAGAAGCATTTAAAACTGGTGGTAGTGTTATAGGTAATATTCTATTATTAATACTATCTATTTGGCCAATTATAATAATTGGATTAGTATCTTTATACCTATGGAGAAAGAAAAAACAAAGCAAAATAAACCAAAGCTAGTTGTTTTAACTGGTGCAGGAATTAGTGCAGAAAGTGGATTAAAAACTTTTAGAGATAGTGATGGTTTATGGGAAGGATATGATGTGTATGAGGTAGCCACGCCTCGTGGCTTTGCAAAAGATCCACAACTGGTATTGGATTTTTATAATATACGTAGAAAAGATGTAGCTGCTGCTAATCCTAATGCTGCACATTTAGGACTTGTTGATTTTGAAAATGATTATGAAGTAACCATCATCACTCAAAATATTGATGATTTACACGAACGTGCAGGTAGTAAGAATGTAGTGCATTTACACGGAGAAATTTTTAAAATGAGAAGCGTTTATAATGTTGAAAGAACGTATGAAATAAGAGGAGATATTAATGTTGGTGATAAAGCTGAAGATGGTGGACAACTTCGACCCTTTATTGTTTGGTTTGAAGAACAAGTTCCAATGCTTGAAACTGCTGTAGAAATTGTTGAAGAGGCGGATGTATTTGTTGTTATAGGAACATCATTGCAAGTTTATCCTGCTGCTTCATTAATCAACTATGCTTCTATAAATTGTAAGAAATATATCATCGATAAGACAATCCCCGAAACATCTGGAATTAGTGATATTATTGCTATTGAAAAGCCAGCAACAGCTGGAGTTGAAATATTAAAAACATATTTAGTAAGTTAAATTGCACTAATGCTGCTGAAATTATATAAAAAGAAAAGCCTCGCATTTGCGAGACTTTTCTTTTTATATAAAACTTTGTGTTATCAAAATTTATTTCTTAATCCATTTAAACTCTAACCTACGGTTAATTTGTCTTGCAGCTGCATTATCACTTCCATCTTCATTAACTTCTTTCTCAATTGGGCAACATTTGCCATAAGCTTTAGTAGTTAATCTAGCAGCGTCTGTACCATACTTATCAACTAAATATTGTTTAGCAGCATCAGCACGTTTTTGAGATAGATTGATATTGTATTTATCACCACCTTTTTGGTCAGTGTAACCACCAATTTCAACATTCATATCTTTATCTCTAGCCATCATTGCAGCAAGAGAATCTAAACTAACAGAAAATTCTGTAGATATGTTTGAAGAATCAAATTCAAATCTTACGATTAAAGGTTTTGTTTCAGTAATTACTGGTGGTACAGGTGGAATTGGAGTTAATTTCCAATCAGCCCTTGTTAAAGTGTCAATATTAAAATCAGCAGTAATTGATTCTTTTGAAGGCTCATAATTTGGTTTAGTTGCACTTGCACTTAAGCTATTGTAAGGATCTGTTTCAAAGAAATAATTGCCATTGTTATCAGTTGTGATAGGAGCTAATTTTTGACCTTTATCATTTGCTACACTAATTGATGCATTAGCAATTGGCTCTCCTGTGTTCTTATCAACAACTTTACCTCCAACCCATTTTTTAATCAATTTATTAGCAGAGAAAAGCTCTAAACAACAATCACTTCCTCTATCACTACTGATGTAGAAGTTTTTCAATAAAAACTTATCATCATTGCTAAAGAAATATTGTTCGTCTTTTTGAGAGTTTACAGGATAACCTAAGTTTTTAGGCTCAGCCCAAGAACCACCAATTGTTCCTTTAGTTTCAAATAAATCGAAACCACCCATTCCAACTCTTCCTTGATTAGCAAAAACTAATTCTTTACTAGGAATATGATAAAATGGCGTTACTTCATCATCAGCAGTATTAACAGGTTCTTCAAAATTTGTAGCTGTTCCTAGTTTACCACCTTCTAAAGATGCATACCAAATGTCAAATTTACCTTTTCCACCTGGCTTGTTAGATGTAAATAATAAATATTTACCATCTGCAGTAACACTTGGTTCTTTACTAGCATAACCATCAGCATTGATATCAGCTCCTAATTTTTCAGGCTCACCCCAAGTTCCATTATCACCAACAGCACTTTTATAAATAGCTGCTTCTTTTGCAGAAAGACTTGTCCATCTTGAAAAGAAAACTGTTTTACCATCTGGTGTAAAAGTAGCACTACCTTGATGAACATCTTTTGCAGTTGGCAAACCAGCTTTTTCTGGTTTAGATCCACCTTTTGAAGCGTAAACATCATTTGTGTGTTTAGCAAATTTTTGTTTTTTTACAACTATTGTATCTGGTCTTGATGAAGTAAAGTATAAAGTACTATTGCTAACAAATGGAGCAGTATTTTGTCCGTGCTCAGTTGTATTTAGGTCACTAGGCATTTTATTTACAACAAAAAGTTTTTGTTGCGTACTTTTCATTTGAGCTATGATGAACTTCAAATTTTTCAACTCGGTTTTAGCATTTTTACTATACTCATCATCTTGCTTATAATCGTTTAAAAAGCTTGTAAACTCAGCTTCGGCTTCTTGATATTTAGCCAATGCTCTCAAACAAACAGCATGATAGTATGGAGATAATGGATAAGTTGCTTTATCTGCAACAACTTTTGCATACCAAGGTTCAGCAGCTTTGTAGTCATTTAATAATCTGTAGCATTCTGCAATACGATTAGTAATTAAACGAAGGCTAACATTTTTTGGAGCAACAGCAGCAGGTTTAGGTTTTGTTGCATTTGGACCTTTTTTATCAGGTGTTGCTTCTACTGAGTATGGATTATAATCATCGTTATCTCCACGAGGCCCTTTTTTCTCGGTTAAATATTTTTCATAGTATTGAGCTGCAGATTTATAATCTCCTTTGTTAAAGAAATTATCTGCATTTCTACGATAATCTTGTACAAACTGTGCTTGAGCAATAAAACTTGCTAGTATTAGTACAGTTGAAATTGAAACCTTAATTAATTTCATATTTAAAAATTTCAGCATTAGTTAAGAGTGTGATATTTTTCTGAGAATTTACTCAAAATTTGGGTTATAATTTAATGTTTGCAACTGACGAATTACAATCTAGGACAGATAAACGGAACAGCACTCATATTTCTTCTTGCTTTACCTGTATAAGAAAGTGATATTTCAAAACTGTTTGTTGAACCAGCAATTTTACTTAGGTCAGACGTATTAACATCATAACTTAAACCTAAAACAAATTCTTATAATAGAATCCAGCAAAAGGAACTATTGCATCATCAAACCTATAGTTTGCACCACATAAAAAATCAAATCCTTCGCCACTTTTTATTTGAGCATAAGCACCCACCATTCTTTCATGTGCTGTACCTTGTTTCATTAATAAAAAATTGGGGGTAAGACTTACATTATCACTTAAATTAATTTTAACACCACCATGCAAAATTTGTCTCATTGGTAATTGAACTGTAGAGTTTGCGGTAGATAAAAATTTATCTGTTGGTTGAGTTATGTGGCTAAAAGATAAGCCAAGAAAAGCATTTAATTTTTTAAAAGGAGTTGCATCATAATACAAAACACCAGCACCTAAATCAAATGTTGTTTGTGCAGGATTTGCAATTATTTCAGCAGTTGGAGTAGTTGGTAAACCAACAGATTGATTCCACTGATCACCAAATTTCATTTTGCTAGGGTCAAATCTTCTATCAATTACACCTCCATTGATACCAATAGAAATATGTTGATTTCCTGCTGCACCAAACTTAATACCTGTGTATGCTACAGAAGCATAAGGTGTGAAATATTTATAACCTGCATTCCCTGCAGATTGTTGAAACAAACCAACACCAAGATTGATATTTTTATTTGTTGCCATTTCTGCAGCAACACCAATACTAGTAAATCCATTATCGATATTTGACCATTGACTGCGATATACACCAGCAACTCTATAGTCACCATCCATAATACCTGTTAAAGCTGGATTTAACCATTGAGGATAAATGTAATACTGCGAAAAGTGTGGATCGATTTGGGCTTGGGTTTTAGTGGCATAAAAACCAATAAAAGCAAACAAGCTGCATTTGAGTATTCTTTTAATCATAATTAAACTGTTACTATTTTTTTGTGGATTTTTAATAAAGTTTTGGTTGTAAAAATAATATTGTTGGCAAGGCATTAAAATTATAAGGATGATGCAAAAAAGCAATTAAGGCACTAAACTACATCAAGCACATAAAATTGCAAAATCTTGAGGTGCAAAAAAAGCCTATTTCAATGCAAACGATACCAAGTTTCGTTGTAAAAGTATGAGTTTTGTATGTAACAAAACTAACTTTTTTCAGTAATAAAATAATCTTTTAAAAACCAACCTTTGAGGTTTTAACTGTTGTATAAGTTTGTTGAATCTGTCTTGATTTGTATTTTTTGTCTGGTTTTGCAGAAATTTGGTTAAGTTTATTTTTTTATTATGAATTATTTTAAAATACTAGCGTACTCATCACTCATAACTATTTTTTCAATATCTTGTAAAAAGGCTGTTCCAGAAAATCAGACCAATACACTTTTATATACAGAAAAAATTGTTGATATAAAAAAAGGAGAACCAGTTTCTTTAACTTTTGGCGATGATAATATTACCACTAAGGTAATCTGGGCGGTTAAGCCTGATAGTAATTTTACAATTAACTCTGTTGCAAATAATACTACTATTGTTTTTGCAAAAGCAGGCGTTTACACAGTAACTGCTACTTTGGATAACGTTTACGCACAATATACAATTACTGTAGATAATATTCAATACGTTCCAAACTATGGTTCAAATTTCATTATGACAGCAGCTAAGTTTGTTAATATTGATGAAAACGAGCCAATTGTTTTTTCTGTTCATAATTCTACATCTGGTAATAATATTGCTTGGTCAGTTTTTAGCAATTCCTATAACCTAGTAAAAGATGATGTCAATAAAACTGCTACAATAACTTTTACAGGTGGAGGGTATGGTGTTGTTACTGCAGATGATGGTGTTAGTTTTCAAAGAAGAACAGTTTGGGTAAATAGCACTTTAAATTCAAATCCAAATTTCGATACAGTTCCATTTATGTTAGGAGATAAACTTCAACTCAAGCCTTCTGTTGAACAAACACTAAATGGGAAGAGGCTGGTAATTACAGCTAGCACATCTAAAAAATATCATTGCGGCACAGATAAAATATTATCATTTAATTCTAATAACGAATATATTATTGATTATTCTGGTATAGTTATATCGCCTAATCCTTGTAATCCACGAGATGTGGCTAATTGCACAAATAGTTTTAAAAATATGCAAGTAGGGACACATCCTTTTATAATAAATTTCGGCAATAAAACATATTCTGGAACTATTAATTTGAATGCATTAGGAACGTACACGTTTACTTGGGCCGACACAAGTGAAGTTAACATATATCCATTAGTTGTGAACTAGTAGATGGTTTTAGTTGAAAGTAATTTTTTGAAACACCAAACTTAATTTATATAACAAACCTAACTACCATATTAGAAGGGTGTAAACGAAATGAAAGAATTAGTCAGGAAAAATTGTATCTGCAATTTTATCCTGCTATGTTCAACCTGTGCAATAAATTTTTTGACGATAATCAAGATATTGTTACAGCTATTAACAATGGTATGTTGCGAGTATTTAAGAATATTGATCAGTTTGATAGTGAGAAAGCCGACTTGTTTACTTGGGTATATTCAATTGTTCGAAATGCAGCATTGACGGTAGTTAGAGATAAAAAAACAAAAATTAATGTTGTTGAATTAACAACTGATGTTGTGGCTGATACAAATTCAACCAACCCATTTAAGCATTTTAACGAAAGTGAAGTTTTCGTTTACTTGGGTAAATTGGCAGAGAATACAAGAGCAGTTTGTAG
>JANYEB010000004.1 GCA_025363355.1 Chitinophagaceae bacterium
GATGGCACTGTGCAAATTGTAGAAACAAAGTATATTGTTATTGCAACAGGTGGCAGAAGCCGTGAATTACCAAACATTAAACAAGATGGTAAAAAAGTATTGGGTTATAGAGAAGCAATGGTAATGCCTGTTCAACCAAAATCTATGATCATTGTTGGTAGTGGAGCAATAGGAGTGGAGTTTGCTTATGTTTATAACAGTATGGGAACAAAGGTTACTATTGTTGAATTTATGCCACGTATTGTACCTGTAGAGGATGAAGATATTTCTAAAGAATTAGAAAAACAATACAAAAAACAAGGTGTTGAAATATTAACAAGTTCATCTGTTGAAAGTCTTGATACAACTGGTGCTGGTGTAAAAGCATTGGTTAAAAAAGCTGATGGTTCTACAGTTGTTTTAGAAGCTGATGTTGTTTTAAGTGCAGTTGGTGTTGTTAGTAATATTGAAAACATTGGATTAGAGCAAAACAATATTGCTTTTGATAAAGGAAAAATTATTGTAGATAAATATCAACAAACAAGTGTTCCTAGCATTTATGCTATTGGCGATTGCAGTCCTGGGCAAGCATTGGCACACGTTGCAGCTAAAGAAGGTATTAATGCTGCTGAACATATGGCTTATTTAGAAAAGAAATTTAAACATTTACCAGAGCCATTAGATTATAATAATATTCCAGGTTGCACATATTGCACTCCAGAAATTTCTAGTGTTGGTTATACCGAAGCTGCTGCAAAAGCTGCTGGCTACGAAGTTAAGATTGGTAAGTTTCCATTTATGGCTAGTGGTAAAGCAAGTGCTGCTGGCAATACAGATGGTTTTGTTAAGGTCATCTACGATTCAAAATATGGTGAGCTTTTAGGTTGCCATATGATTGGAACCAATGTAACAGAAATGATTGCAGAAGCGGTTGTTGCAAGAAAATTAGAAACAACGGCTCACGAAATATTAAATGCAGTTCACCCTCACCCAACAATGAGTGAAGGTTTTAAAGAAGCAACTGCAGCAGCTTATGGAGAAGCTATTGACATTTAATAATTACAGTTGTTAATTGTTAGTTGCTAATTATAAGCAACATAAAAACCACATATCTTTTTTTGATAAGTGGTTTTTATGTTATAGCTAAAGTAGCATACCAGCCTTTAATTACTAACCACTAACCACAATAACGAATGCTTTTTAACTCAATCGAGTTTGCCTTTTTCTTTCCAATTGTAACATTGTTGTTTTTTTTAACACCACATAAGTTGCGATGGCTTTTATTGCTATTGTCAAGTTGTGTGTTTTATATGTACTTTAAGCCAGAATACATACTTATTCTAGCTTTTATCATTATAGTGGATTATTTGGTTGCTATTAAAATTGAGCAACAAACAACGCAACGACAAAAAAAAGGATGGCTCATTTTTAGTTTAATAGCCAATTTGGGGGTACTATTTATTTTTAAGTATTTCAATTTTGTAGCTTCCAACTTTAACGATGCTTTAAGTTTGTTTCATTCAACAGGAAAAATTGCATACATCAACCTTATTCTTCCAATTGGCTTGTCTTTTCACACTCTGCAAGCAATGAGTTATACCATTGAAGTAAGTAAGGGCAAATTTAAAGCAGAACGTCATTTTGGAATTTATGCCTTGTATGTAATGTTCTATCCACAATTGGTAGCAGGTCCAATTGAGCGACCACAAAATCTTATACCACAGTTTCATCAAAAAAAGTATTTTAACTATGAGAATGCTCGTAGCGGAATGGTTTTGATTGCTTGGGGTTTGATAAAAAAAGTTGTTATTGCTGATAGGTTAGGGCCTCTTGTAAACCAAGTTCATTCAATGCCAGATGGATATTATACGGGTATTCCATTAATCATTTCTTACATAGCTTGTCCTTTCCAAATCTATTGCGATTTTTCGGGATACACAGATATTGCAACTGGTTGTGCAAGGATAATGGGCTATGATTTGATGGTGAATTTTAAAACACCAATGCTTCAACCAAATATAAATAAGTATTGGGCAGCCTGGCATATCTCACTAACATCGTGGTTTAGAGATTATGTTTATATGCCGTTTAGAAAAAATTTTCTACCAAACACAGGTATGTGGGTAAGCATTTTAATCGTTTTAGTTTTAAGTGGAATATGGCATGGTGCAAATTGGAATTTTATTGTTTGGGGAATAACAAATGCACTGCTGGTAATAGTTTTTAATCTTTTTAAGCGAAATAAAAATTTTCTCTATATCACATCGAAAATGAGTGATAGACTGGGAAACATTTTCACTTGTTTTACTGTTTTTTTTACAACTATTTTTTTCAGGGCATCCAGTGTTACAAAGGCTCTTCATATGATTCGAGATATGTTTAAAAATATTTTTAGTCAGACAGTTGTAATTATTAAAAATTTGCATAGCGAAAGGCTCGACTATTTATATCTAAAACAATCTTCATTCAATTTTTTTTTAGCTATATTATTTGTTTCTATTTTAATGATTTTGGAATCGAAGTTCTTGAATAGAAATCTTGATAGTTGGCTATTAGCAAAAAGTAAAAGATTTCGTTGGGTGTTTTATTATTCTATGATTTCTATTTTTATACTATTTGGTCAATTTAATAAACTAGACTTTATCTATTTCCAATTTTAATGAAAAGTTTTTTACGAAATATTCTGATACTAATAATGCCATTTGCAATTCTAATTGCTGCGGTAAATTATTATGTGGATCCAGATAATGTTTTCTCAAATGGTGACATTGAAAAGAGAATTGCAGATATATTGATAAAGGGTCATAATGTTGATAATCTCAAAAATTGTGATGAGCGACTTGTATTAGAAAAAATCATCACACAATCATCATACAAGCCAGATGTTGTGTCAATAGGTTCAAGTAGGTCATTGCAGGTTTCGTCAAGCTTTTTCCCTGGTAGAAGATATATCAATTGCTCATTATCCCACGCAAACATCAAAGACTTAATCGCTGTGGTAGCATTGTTAGATTCATCAAATAAATTACCAAACGAAGTCTATTTTGATACTAGTCCAATAATGATGAATTCTTCTAATTCAGAAGAATGGGAATCTATATATCAATACTATTTGTATGGACTCAAGAAAATGAATATAGAAATAAAAAGTGATGAACCCAATGTAGCTATGCACATTTTTAAAAAGAAATGTACAGCACTTTTCTCGTTCTCATACCTGCAAAACTCAATTTTGAAATTCTCAAAAAGAAATCAAAATAAGTTTAAAGATGTTGATACAACATTACCTAAGAACTTTGGTAGATTATTTGATTTTTCTGTGGCTTATCCTAAAGAATATCAAAACCGTGATACAGTTAAGGCTATGGCAGATGCTAAAATGTTTGCAGCTAAAACTCCCATACCAAAAATCAACTTGATTGATTTAAAGACACTAAAACAAATTATATATTATTTGAAGTTAAAAGGTGTGAAAGTTACTTTGGTTAATGCCCCATTTCAACCAGATTGCTACAAAATATTCAATGAAAAAAAAGAAGTATTTAATGATTTAACAAATGGATTCAAGCAATTTGCAATTGAAATAAAAGTTCCGTTAATAGGCACCTTTAATCCAAATGACGCCAAC
>JANYEB010000021.1 GCA_025363355.1 Chitinophagaceae bacterium
TCCTCTTCTCTTTTGGCAGCAATAACAATATTATCTTTCTCTAATTGCTTATAATTTGGTATATACCTATTGTGCATATACAAAATATTTGGTGTGTACATATTATTGCTTGATAAACTTGAAATTGACTTTAAAGTATTATCGATTGTACTAGTATTATGTGCTGTGAATTGTTTGTCGTTTGTGTTAACCTGACTAGCTGCAACATCAGTATTTCTTGGTATTAAGTCATTGCTTTTTGTGCTAGATACTAAGCTGCTTTGTTTTGTGTTTATTGCATTTGTTGCACCCTTTTTTGTAAAAAAACTTTCTTTAAGGTTTAATGTATTGTTTTGTTTATTAGCTAAGGTTTTATCTTTATTTGTTGATGTTTCTTTTTTGTTTTCTAAACTAATTGATTCCTTTATGTCAAATTCTGATGCACCATTATTGTTGTTCTTAGCTATATTTTCTGTACTTGTACTTTTATCTACATTATTTGAAGTTGATTCTTTAGTATCAATGTTTTTATTGATTGATTTTACAGTAACATCAGTTATAATAACATTTTTTGATTCTTTGGTATAAACATAAATACCAGCACCAATTGCTATAACAGCTACAGGAAACCACCACCAAATTCCACCCCTTTTCTTTTTGCTAATTGCCGCATCTAATTTTTGTTGCATTAATGCCCAAACATTCTCATCATAAGGTAGCTCATAATCAGTTGCAGCACTCCTAAATAAGGAATCAAATTTTTCCATATCATTTAAGTTGTTCATACTGTGGGTTTATAATTATTTTCAATTATTTTCATAACATTTAGTCTTGCTTTTGAGAGATTTGATTTTGATGTTCCAACAGAAATATTCAATTGCTTCGAAATCTCTTCGTGGTTTAAACCATCAATCACATACATATTAAAAACCATTTTATACATTGGTGATAGTTGTTGCACCAATTTCACCACCTCGTCATAAGAAAGTTTATCTAATGGCGTTTCATAATCTACTTTTTGTATTTCTAATTGCTTATCAACATCAACAATACTTGGTTCGTTTTTATTGTACTTTCTATAGTGGTCAATACTTGTATTAATCATTATACGCCTTATCCACGCTTTTAAAGTGGCTGTATAATTATCATTCGGTGTTCTAAAAGTTTGTATTTCTTTAAAAATTTTAAGAAATCCATCATTAACAACTTCAAATAGATCTTCTTTTTTCGAGGTATAACGCATACAAATAGACGCTGAGTAACCATAAAAGTATTTATAAAACGCTTGTTGGTTATTGCGGTCTTGGTTAATACAACCCTGAATTATAATATTCAACTCGATGTTGCTGAACAATAGTTAGGTTTTTAGTATATACGAAATATTAAATAAAATGGTTGCCTGTGTGTCTGGCTAAACTCAAATATAACTGCAAATCTGTATAAAAATGATGTTAATTTGTAAAAAAATCTAAAGTGAAGGTTGTATTATCCGCAAACGATATTCAGTTGCTAATTCAAAGATTAGCTTATCAAATAATAGAAAACACTCGTTTAGGCGATGATATTATTGTTATTGGTATGCAGCCACGAGGCATTTATTTTAGCAATCGTTTAGTTGCAGCTCTCAAAGAAATGCCAGAAGCTACCCATTTGAATTATGGAAAGCTAGATATTACTTTTTACAGAGATGATTTAAGAAAATCTTTGCACGTTCCCAATCAAACAGATATTTCGTTTTCTATTGAAAATAAGAAAGTTATTTTGGTAGATGATGTGCTATACACAGGAAGAACCATAAGGGCAGCAATGGATGCTTTAATGGATTTTGGACGCCCGTCTAAAGTAGAACTTTGTGTATTGATTGATAGAAGATTGAGCCGTGAATTCCCCATTCAGCCCGATTATTGTGGCAGAGCTATTGATACTTTTTCTACAGAAAAAGTAAAAGTTCAATGGAACGAATTAGATGGAGAAGATAAGGTTGTGTTGTTGTAGAAAATTTCCTTGCAAAAAAATTTGGATGTTATTATAAATCACATATTTTAGTGGTGAAAATTCTTTTTTTTAAGTTTAAAAACATCACTATGGCTGTAAAATTTAATGTTGTGGAAAGGGGTAATCCACTAAAACCAACCGACCCTAAAAAATTTTATGCATCCACCCAAGCCGATGGAGAAGTTACCTTAAAGGCATTGAGTAAAAGAGGTGCAAGTATGAGTACAGTAAATGCAGCAGATATGCTTGCTGCAAATGAAGTAATGATTCAAATAATGTGCGAAGAGTTGGCACAGGGGAAAATTGTTAGATTGGGTGATTTTGGAAGTTTTCAATTAATTGTTTCATCAAATGGCGAGGTAAAAGCTGGAGATGTGAATGCCAAAACTGTCAAAGGTGTTAAAGTGCAATTTAGGGCAGGAAAAGATTTAAAAGCAATGTTAAACAATGTAGAGTTTGAAAAGGCATAAGCATAACTAAAATTTGATATATACCTGTTATGCAACAGGTATATATCAAATACATAAAAGGTATATACCAAATTAGTAATAGGTATATACCTTTTTTTTTGCATACTACACAGAAGTTAAAACTTATGTAAAGCTTATTATTTATTTAATTGATATAATTGTTTTACAAACTAGGTTTTTCTATATCATCCTTTGAATATACTTTCGCAGCGATTTTATCGTTTTAATAAATAAAATAATCAATATACAATGGCATACGATTTAATAGTAATTGGTAGCGGTCCAGGAGGATATCCTGCTGCAATTCGTGCATCGCAACTTGGGTTTAAAGTTGCAGTGATAGAAAAAGAAAGCTTAGGTGGTGTTTGTTTAAACTGGGGTTGTATTCCAACAAAAGCATTACTTAAATCTGCACAAGTTTATGAGTATATGAAGCATAGTGCCGATTATGGTATTAATGCAACTGGTGTTGTAGCAGATTTTGGTGCTGTGGTAAAACGAAGTCGTGGTGTTGCAGATAAAATGAGCAAAGGTGTTCAGTTTTTAATGCGTAAAAACAAGATTGATGTAATAATGGGTTATGGCAAAATTGCTGGTAAAGGCAAGGTTGAGGTAACTGCTGCTGATGGAAGCAAACAAGTTATAGAAAGCAAATATATTGTTATTGCAACTGGTGGAAGAAGTCGTGAATTGCCAAACTTGAAACAAGATGGTAAAAAAGTAATTGGTTACAGAGAAGCAATGGTATTGCCTACACAACCAAAATCTATGATTATTGTAGGTAGTGGTGCAATAGGTGTTGAGTTTGCTTATGTTTACAATAGCATGGGTACTAAAGTTACTATTGTAGAGTTTATGCCTCGCATTGTGCCTGTTGAAGATGAAGATATTTCTAAAGAATTGGAAAAACAATACAAAAAACAAGGCGTTGAAATAATGACTAATTCATCTGTTGAAAGTC
>JANYEB010000050.1 GCA_025363355.1 Chitinophagaceae bacterium
GGGAGAAGCTAACTTTAGCGATCATGGTGCAAACCGTTTAGGAGCAAGTGCTTTAATGCAAGGTTTGGCTGATGGATATTTTGTTATTCCTTATACATTAGGTAATTATTTAGCTGATGAAATTTATGCAAAAGCATTAGAGACTACACATCCAGCATTTGAAGAAGCTGAGAAAAAAGTAAGCGATAGAATCAATACTTTAATGAATATAAAAGGAAAACAAAGTGTTGAAAGTTTTCACAAAAGATTAGGAAAAATTATTTGGGATAAATGTGGAATGGCTCGCAATAAAGAAGGTTTAGAAACTGCTATTAAAGAAGTACAAGCATTAAAAAAAGAATTTTGGAGCGATGTTAGAATTCCTGGAGAAATAGATAGTTACAATACAGAACTTGACAAAGCAGGTAGAGTGGCTGATTTTATTGAGCTTGGAGAGTTAATGTGTATTGATGCTTTAACAAGAGAAGAAAGCTGTGGTGGACACTTTAGAGAAGAGTTTCAAACAGAAGAAGGAGAAGCATTAAGAGATGATGAGAAATTTATGTTTGTTTCTGCTTGGGAACTTAAAGGAGAACACCAATGGGAATTGCACAAAGAAGAATTGAAATATGAAGTGATAAAACCAAGTGCAAGAAATTATAAATAATGGTTGAATTGATAAAATTGTTTTATGGTTTAATTGTTTTTATGGAGGATAAGAAATATTTAAAACTGAATGATATTGAATGTTATAAAATTTCTTTTCATCTTAGTAACTATGTTTGGAATGTAGTTTTAAAATGGGAATCATTAGAAAGAAGAACAATTGGAGAACAATTTATCAGAGCAGTAGATTCAATATCAGCCAATATAGCTGAAGGTTTTGGACGATACAATAAAAAAGATAAAATAAAATTTTACAGATATAGTCAAGGTTCTTTATCAGAAAGTTTAGATTGGAATCAAAAAGCAAAAGTTAGAAAGTTATTAAGTGATGATGAATACAACTTCATTTTCATAGAATTACAAAAAATACCAAAAGCTTTAAATTCTTTGATAGCTTATACAAATCTCAAACTTAAAGTATAAAATAAACCTAACAATTTATCAATAAAACAATATAACAATTTTACAATGGAGCATACATCTATAAACGTAAACTTAAAAGTTTGGCGTCAAAAAAACAACCAAGCGAAAGGCGAATTTAAAATGTATAAAGTAGAGAATATTTCTACAGAAATGTCTTTTCTTGAAATGTTTGATGTACTTAATGAGCAACTTATTACCACAGGTGATGATCCAGTTGCTTTTGACCACGATTGTCGTGAAGGTATTTGTGGAATGTGCAGTATGTATATTAATGGCAAACCTCACGGACCTTGGCAAGCTAACACAACTTGCCAATTGCATATGAGAGCTTTTAAAGATGGTGATACTATTGTGGTAGAACCTTGGCGTGCCAACGCTTTCCCAGTTATAAAAGATCTAACAGTTAATAGAAGTGCTTTTGACAGAATTATTCAAGCTGGTGGATATATTAGTGTAAACACAGGTAGTGCTGTTGATGGAAATAATTTACCAATTAATAAAGATAAAGCCGATGCTGCATTTGCTGCTGCAATGTGTATTGGTTGTGGGGCTTGTGTTGCTGCTTGTAAGAATAGTAGTGCAATGTTGTTTATGAGTGCAAAGGTTTCTCATTTGGCATTGTTGCCACAAGGTGAGCCAGAAAGACATAGTCGTGTTATTAATATGATTGCACAAATGGATAAAGAAGGTTTTGGTGCTTGTACAAATACTGGTGCTTGTGAAGCTACTTGCCCTAAAGAAATTTCATTGGTTAATATTGCTCGTTTGAATAAAGAATATTTGGGTGCAAGTTTAATGGCAGATAAATAAAAATTAGCCAAATAGATAATTTGCTAGAAGTTCAGCATTCGTAAGATTGTTGAACTTTTTTGTTAATAGTTGTTTGCGTTGTTCAATAGCATCATTTATAAACTCAATTAAAAAATATTTTTGAATAGCTTCTATGAATTCATCAGTAGTATTTGCAACAATGCACAAACTATCTAAACCACTGCCACTAAGAGTTTCATTGTTAGCAATACAATATCTTCCATTGTATAAAGCATTTAATAATTTAAGTTTTATTCCTGCATTGCTAAATGATGGCAAAATGTTTATTTGAGCATCAGCAATTAATTCTTCCATTTTTTGTGAAGAAGGATTTGCAATAATTGCTACATTTTTAGATGCAGCAACTTTATCTATTAATCTACTTGAAGGATTTTTACCTGCAATAATAAATCGAATATTTTCAAGTTTATTTGTAAGATTTTTCAATAACCAATCAACAGCTTTTGCATTTGCATCAACACTTAAATCGCCATTGTACAAACAATAATTTCCTAATCCAGTTTTTATATTTATGCTCCAATTATTTGGCAAAAAAAGTGGAAGATGAATAGCATTTTTACAATTAAAATTTACTTGATAATTAATTGCATCTTGCTCAGTAACTGTTAAAACAACTGCTGCTTT
>JANYEB010000040.1 GCA_025363355.1 Chitinophagaceae bacterium
GTTTGAGGGATTCATACCTATAAAAAAAGGAAGACAAACTTTGTTGAAACAATTGGCCACTGAAGAACGAACAATGATATTTTATGAAAGTCCGTTTAGGGTAATTAAAACTTTAGAAAATTTTGCCGAATACTTTGGAGCAGAAAGACAATGCTGTGTAAGCAGAGAACTAACTAAAATGTTTGAAGAAAATAAACGTGGCTCTTTACTTGAAGTTGCTGAATATTTTAAAACACATACACTAAAAGGAGAGGTTGTAATTGTTGTTGCTGGCAAAGAATAGTTTTATAATGGTAATAAATCTAATTCTGCCGCTTTTTTAAGCATATATGCAAATGCAACTTCATAATCATTTGTAATTACTCCATCAAGTATTGCTTCTCTAATAGCATCTTTAATAATACCAACACGCTTTTCTGGTCTTAGACCAAAGGTTTGCATTATTAACTCTCCAGTAATTGGAGGCTGCCAGTTTCTTAAACTATCTGCCGCTTCAACAATCTTCATTCGCTCTTGAACCAAGTCGAAATTATTTAAGAATCTTTTTACCTTAAACTTGTTTTTACTGGTAATATCTGCTTTACAAAGTGTCATTAAATCTTCAATGTCTTCCCCAGCATCAAACAATAATCTACGTATAGCACTGTTTGTAATATTTTCCTTTGTAACACTTATAGGACGAAGGTGAAGTTCTACCAGCTTTTGAACATACTTCATCTTCTCATTCATTGGAAGTTTCAACTTGGCAAAAATCTTAGGAGTCATTTTACCTCCCACAACTTCGTGTCCATGAAATGTAAAACCGTGACCTTGCTCAAATCTCTTTGTGGCAGGTTTACCAATATCGTGAAGCAATGCAGCCCAACGTAGCCAGAGGTTTTGCGTGTTTGGGCAAATATTGTCTAGCACTTGTAGCGTGTGATAAAAATTATCTTTATGTCCCAAACCATCTTTATGTTCTGCACCATGCAAAGCCATTATTTGAGGGAAAATGAGTTGGAGTAAAGCACTTTTACTGAGCAAATCCCAACCAATTGATGGCTTGTCACTCATCATTATTTTGTTCAGTTCATCAGTAATTCTTTCTTGAGAAATGATATTGATTCTAGCAGCATTTTTTGCAATAGATTCAAAGGTTTCTTGCTTGATAGTAAAGTTAAGTTGGGTTGCAAAACGTATAGCACGCATCATTCTCAAAGGATCGTCACTAAAAGTAATATCAGGGTCAAGTGGTGTTTGAATGGTTTTCAATTCAATATCATTTACACCATTAAAAGGATCAACAAGTTCACCATAATTATTTTTATTCAAACTAATTGCAAGTGCATTAATAGTAAAATCTCTGCGGTTTTGATCATCACTTAAAGTACCTATTTCAATGTCTGGCTTCCGGCTATCGCTTCTGTAACTTTCTTTTCTTGCACCAACGAACTCAATTTCAAAAAAACCTTCATTTTCATTTTCAACTGAGTGATTATTTTCTGTTTTTAACTTTTGACTTTTAACTTTAATCTGTGCTGTTCCAAAGTTTTTAAAGAAAGAAACTTGTGGTTTAGGATTAAATTTTTCTGCAACAGCTTCAGCTAATTTTATTCCATCACCCACACACACAATATCCAAATCTTTTGTTGGCCTATCTAAAATTTTATCTCTCACGAATCCGCCCACAGCATAGGTTTCAACATTCAGCTCCTCTGCTGCCGCAGCTATTTTTTTAAATATAAAACTATCGAAAGATGTAAGGTTAATTTGCATTCAAATTAGTTAAACAGTGTGTAAGTTAATTGCTCGACTTTAATATTATTTGCACAATTAAAATGCCCTAGTGGGCAAGATGCTTGACCATGTAAACCACAGGGTCTGCAAGCTAAATCTATGGGTGTTTCTACAACAAATCTTTTACTACTTAATGGTCCAAAACCAAATGATGGGAGCGTAGAGCAGTAAACAGCTGTTGTTGGTGCATCAACAGAAGAAGCAAAATGCATAGGTGCAGAATCATTTACATAATTCATTGTTGCCTGTTTCATTAATGCAGCAGATTGTAAAAAACTTAGTTTACCTGAAAGGTTTTCTATATTCTTATGATTGCTTTTTGCAATAATTTCATTGCACATTGCAACATCACTTTTTGCACCAAGCAGATAAACTTTTATTGATAGAATTCCATTTACTAACTCAACCCATTTATCTATCGGAAATTGTTTTGTAAACCAAACAGATGCTGGTGCAATACAAATAAAAGAGTCTGTTGTATAAGCTGAAACGATTTGTTCATCAATATTTGAAGGATATAGCTTTGGTTTCATTGCTTCTCCACTTGCAATGGAATTTATCAACATTTGATTTCTTTCTATTTCGTGTAGAGGATTTTGTGCATTGCTAACAATGTGCTTTACTTTGGTCTTAAACAAAAAACTAAAAGGATTTTTATCGAAGCCAATTGTCTTTTTTGCTTTTGAAAATGCAGTTAAAAAACCTGTTGCCGCAAAGCGTTGTACATTTACTACAATATCATATTTTGTTGCACGAATTTGTTTTAACAATTCAAATAGATGCTTGTATTTGCTTTTTGTTTTATCCCAAACAATAACGCTGTTTAAAAATGGATGATTTGTAAACAACGACTCATTGCCTTTGCGAACCATAAAATCTATAGCAGTATTGGGGTAAGCAATATGCAGCTTTTCTACAATGCCTGTTGCTAAAACAGCATCGCCAATAAAAGCAGTTTGTATCACCAAAATTTTTTGCATTGCAGCAAAAGTAGTGGTTCAATTTATATTCATACAACTATAACTACTTATCATTTTTAAAAGCAAAATGCCCTAAACTTTCATCTAAGGCATTTTGGTAAAGTATGGTTGTAAAAATTATGATTTATACATTATTTCATAGTATTCTTTAGCCATTCTGCTGCTATCAAACTCATATCTCACATCTTTCATTCCTTCTTTTACAATGTTTCTCCATTTGTCTGGATTTTCGTAGAAGGCAGGAATTACTTCGTTCTCTAAGATTTCATAGGTTTTATTCAAATCATATTCATCTTGTTCGTGTGTGTGCATATTAGCATAATCTGCTTTTGGCACTACAAAACTATTGATGCCTGGTTTTGCAAACTCTGGTATCCATCCATCATCAGTACTTAAGTTTACAGCTCCATTCATTGCTGCTGTCATTCCACTTGTTCCACTTGCTTCTCTTGGCACACGAGGATTGTTTAACCA
>JANYEB010000170.1 GCA_025363355.1 Chitinophagaceae bacterium
AAAGACAGTTCGTGCATCATTTTACAGCAAGAGGGTATTTCATTTAAACACAAAGATAGAAGTTCAAGATATTTGACATTATTAGATACATTATTATCAAGTAATTTACATTCAAGTTTTCCTGTTATTTTCAAAAATCAATATGATTTAAAAGCCTTTTATAGGCTAATAAATAACAAGGCAATTAATATGGAAACATTTATTGAGGGCTATCAAAAAGGATTGCAACGTTACTCTGAAGGTATTGGTGATAAAGAGTTTTGGCTTTTAGTTCACGATACAATGTTTACCGACTACAACAGTAGAGCCGTTGATTTAGGATACACTCAAACCATTCATTCAAATGGTTTTTTACTGCACCATAGCTTGTTATTGGATAGTAGCTTTGTTCCCCTAGGATTACTGCATCAAGAAGTATATCATAGGGAAAAAAGTGATTTTGGAAAAAGACATTTATGTAATACCAAAGAAATACAAGATAAAGAATCGAATAAGTGGTTAAATGGAATTAAGACAGGTCAAGCATTTACACAAGAAACGCAACGCCCTTTAATTCATATTATGGATAGAGAGGCAGATATAGAAGCCGTAATACAACAATGTCAAAATACATCACAACATTTTATTATCCGTGCAAGGCACGATAGAAGCACCTTAAACCATACAGAACGAGAAAAAGTAGAGAATAAAGAAGCATATAGATTGTTTCAATTAATGCGTAATGCATCAAACAAACAAATAATAACTCGTGTACTCAAAGACGATAAAGGCAATGAATACGAAGCACAATGCTACTTATATTATGATTCATTTGTTTTTAGGGGATTACAGCAAAAAGTAAATAGTGTATGGTTACAAGAAATAAAAGAAGAAAATAAAACAGGGGTTGAATGGTTTTTACTAACCAACTTAAATCTTGCAAACGAAAATGATGCAACACACATTATAACTTTATACGCTAAAAGATGGACAATAGAAGATTTTCATAAATGTTACAAAACAGGGTGTAGTATTGAACAAAGGCAGTTTGATTCTCGAAAAACATTAACAACAGTCATTGCTTTTTTAGCCCTTCCAGCGGTAGTATTATTAAGAAGTAGATACTTAGCAAAAATAAAACCTGATGAAAGTATAGATGAAATAATAACAGACATAGAAACAAAAAACATAGTCAATACACTCGCTGAAAAATATTTGAAACCCATAGATTACAGCATATGCAAAAAAAATACAGTATTATGGTGGGTGCTACTTTTAGGTAGAATGGGTGGTCATCAAGGCTATAAACAAAAAGGATTACCAGGTTGGCAAACAATATGGAAGGGATATGCCTATTTTCAACAAGTGGTAGAAGTAAATAATCTTCTACTAAAAAATACTTCTTGAATTTTATGGGTAAACTTTAGCCTGCAAGGGACGTTGCGAATGTAGTCCATATAGTACATTTGTGCAATGCCAGTAAGAAGAAACATAACAACAAATTCGGGTGTATATTTTATAACGTTTACCTGCACCAATTGGCTGCCATTATTTGAAAACGCAAATGCATATAGCAGTGTTTACAATTGGTTTAACCATCTTAAAAGTGACCGACACTTTATTATAGGGTATGTAATAATGCCAAATCATATCCACGCAATTATTGCATTCAGAGATACAGGAAAGTCAATCAATACCATTATTTCTAATGGAAAAAGATTTATGGCTTATGACATTGTAAAAAAACTAGAACAACAAAAAGAAATAGCCTTATTACAACAATTAAGCAATGCCAGAAATGCCACAGAAATAAAGGCAAACAAAAAACATAAAGTATTTGAAACATCCTTTGATTGGAAGTATTGTGATAGCGATAAATTTGTAGAGCAAAAGTTGGAATACATTCATCTAAACCCTTGTAGAGGTAAATGGAATTTGGCAACAAGCCCAATAGATTATTTGCATTGTTCTGCCAAGTATTATATAACAGGACAAGAAGGTTACTATCAAGTATTAAACTATAAATCTCTTGCAGATATGATACTATGAACCGCAACGTCCCTTGGCTCTGCTTTCAGTTATTCAAGAAGACGTTGCGGCGAAGGAAATATTAGAGAAAGGTTTCTCAGAATATTTACAACAAAAAAAACCGCTTCAATAAGAAGCGGCTTTATTATTCATCCATCAATGAAAACAAAAAACTATTTTACTTGATCAACGATAGCTTTGAAACTTTCAGGGTTATTCATTGCTAAATCTGCTAATACTTTTCTATTTAATTCAATTCCTTTAACAGCACATTTATTGATAAATTGGCTGTAAGTCATTCCCTCTTCACGAACTGCTGCATTAATACGAGCAATCCATAAAGCACGATATTCTCTTTTCTTTAATTTACGACCTACATAACTGTAAGTCAAACCTTTTTCAAGAACGTTTTTAGCAACGGTATATACGTTTTTACGTTTACCATAAAAACCTTTAGCTTGTTTTAAAATCCCTTTGCGTCTTGCTCTACTGGCAACTGCATTTTTTGAACGTGGCATATCTATTTAAGATTTACGATTTTTGATGCATAATTTTATCAAAAATCTAATTTACAAATTCCCCAAAACTGTCTTTCACTTTAACTCCCTTTAGGGTTGGGATTTTCTAGTTTACTTTAAACCTAATAAACGCATAACAAAGTCTTTGTTAGGAGACCCAACAACACCTTTAACACGCATAGCACGTTTACGTTTTGTAGATTTTTTGGTTAGAATGTGACGTTTGAAAGGCTTTTGAAAAGTGATTTCGCCTGTGCCGGTTACTTTAAACCTTTTTTTGGCACTTGAATTTGTTTTTACTTTTGGCATTATATAATCTGTTAAGATTACTCCCTACTGGCGTTTCCAAACTGATGGAACTCTTGTTGAGCCTTGTGGGAAATGTCCGTTTTTTTAACGGGCTGCAAATGTAGGGAAACTGAGCTAATTGGCAAAAGAACTCTTGCAAATTATCAATTATTTTCCTCCGCCTTTACAATGTTCTTTCAGAAACTTAGTGTAAAGACCAGATAAGTGCATAGATGTGCCTTCTCCTTCACTAATATTATGTGTTCTGTTTGGATAACTCATCATACTGAATTGTTTACCATTTTTCACCAGTTCATTAATCAACATTTCTTGGTTTTGATAATGCACATTATCATCTCCTGTTCCTTGAATAATTAATAAATCCCCCTGAAGATTTTTTGCATAAGTAATAGGGCTGCAAGCTTCAAAATCTGCTTTATTTTCTTGTGGTAATCCCATATATCTTTCTTCATAAATATTATCATAACAAAGACGATTGGTTTCCGAAGCGATTGCTATTCCTGTTTTATAAATTTCGGGATACTGAAACAATAAATGCAAAGTAGTGGTTCCACCACCACTCCAACCCCAAACAGCAATTCTATCTGGGTCAACAAATTTCCATTCCATAATTTTTTTTGCAGCCATTGCTTGGTCTCTTACATTAATTCTGCCCACATTTTTATACACTGCTTTTCTCCAAGCTGCACCTTTAGCAGCAGGCGTTCCTCTTCCATCTAAACTTATTTGTATATAACCATCAGCAGCCATATCACCAGCATATAAATAATTTCCTGCTGAACCATAAGTATCAGTTACAGTTTGCGAACCAGGCTCTGAATAAACATAAAACACTACTGGATATTTTTTTGAAGAGTCAAAGTTTCTTGGCTTAATCATATAACCATCCATTGTAATATTGTCTTGGGTAGTGATTTTAATAAACTCAATTCCGCCACCAATATTTGGCTTTTTAACTACACTTGTTCCAAAGCTAAGATGCTGTGGAAGGCTTACCCATTCAGTACTTGGTGCAGAACTAATGCTTGATAAACTATGTTTTGCAAACTGGCAATTTGGCGAAAAATTATAAGTATGTGTGCCACTAAAATCTGCTGGTGTAACCCTTTCACCAACACTACCCTTTAAAGATGCACGATATAAATATTGTTGTGTGGCATTATCTGGAGAAGCCATATAATATACATAGCCATTTTTTTCATCCACACCTTTAAAGCTAATCAAATCGTGGTTTCCAGTAATAATCTTTCTTTCGGTTTTACCATCTTTACTGATAGCATAAATATGTCTCCAACCATCTTTTTCGCTTACCCATAAAAACTCTTTACCACCATTAATCCAATCCCATCCAGTTGGATCATCACCATTCCAATATCCTTTACCATCAATCCAAGTGTCTGATGTTTCAGTATGAATAATATTTGTTTTACCTGTTGCAGTATTACTAACCAAAATTTTGCTTTCATTTTGTTTACGACTTAACTGCTCCATAATAATTTCATCATTATTCATCCACTCCATTCTTGTCAAATAACTGTTTCTATTATCACCAGGAAGGTTCATCCAATTGATTTTTGAATTGGCAACATCAATAACACCCATTTTATATGCTGAAGGGTTTTCGCCAACTTTTGGATATTCAACAGCATTGGTAAATGGATAAATAGAATCTGTATTGTTTATCATTAAAAAATTCTTGATTTGTGTTGCATCAATTTGCCAAAAAGCAATATGCTTACTATCGCTGCTCCATCTAAAACCATCTCTACAGCTAAGTTCTTCTTCATACACCCAATCAAAAGTTCCATTAATCATTCTATCCGTTCCATCTTTTGTAAGCTGGGTAATTGTTGATGTGGCAATATCTTCTAAATAAATATTGTGCTTGCTTACATAAGCAACCTTGGTTCCATCGGGAGAAAATTTTGCAAACATTAATGAAGATGATGGCAAACTTTCGCCAAGCTTTTGCAGTTTTTTTGTTGCAATGTCAAATACCCAATAATCTCCACGGGTTTCATATCTCCAAACTTTTCTAGAGTTGGTAAAAATTAGAACCTTAGTTTCATCATTATTAAAGGAGTAGCTTTTAATAGTTAAAGAACTCGTTTTTCCCGCAGGAATTAACTCTTCTTTTTTAACAATAATTTTCTTGTCAAGGTCGGGCAAACTAAATTTTAAAATACTACCAAAATCTGTTTGATAATAACTATTGCCATCCTTAGAAAACTTAATAGCTTTTCCTTGAGCCATTACAACGGCACTTGCAACAATGAAGCAGAATGTTATAATAATATTCTTCATACAATAAATGTGTTAGGCTGTGAAAATAAAGTATCATTGAATACACCAAATACCTTTCGTAAAAAACTTGGTTAAACGCATAAATCGTTTGGTACACTACTAGATAGATATAAAACTATTTTTTGCTGCACTTCATCCTATTTTATGCTGGATAATTAACAATAAAACAACCTGCTTATTATCTGTAACATCAATGTCATCAACGTACCAAGTTATTTCATTTTGACACTGACAAAATTTGTATTTCTACCCTCAACAAATTATCAACAAACTTTGATATATTCACAAAACCATTTCCTTTGCAGCAATTATAAAGCAAGAAATATGTTACCAAAGATTAATCCTACTACAACGCAAGCTTGGTTTTTATTAAAGAAGCATTACGAGGAAATGTGCAACAAACAAATGAAACAACTGTTTGCTGCCGATGCTGATAGAGCTATAAAATACAGCACTCAATTCAATAATATTTATTTCGATTATTCTAAAAATATTATAACAGATAAAACCTTGCAATTGTTGTTGCAATTGGCAGATGAAACAAAATTAACAGAAGCCATTGCTGCACAATTTAATGGAGAAGTGATTAATGAAACTGAGAACCGTGCTGTATTACATACTGCTTTAAGAAACCAAAGTAAGCAGCCCGTTTTGGTTGATGGAAAAGATGTGATGCCCGATATTAAAAGAGTACTAAAACAGGTTGAAATCTTTAGCAATAAAGTGCATAATGGCGAATGGCTTGGCTATACTGGCAAAAAAATTAAGTATATTGTAAACATTGGCATTGGTGGTAGCGATTTGGGTCCTGTGATGGTTACAGAAGCCCTGAAACCTTATTGGGTAGATGGTATTGCCACTTATTTTGTGAGCAATGTTGATGGAACACATATTGCTGAAACAGTGAAGAAGATTAATGCTGAAGAAACGCTTTTTTTAATTGCTTCAAAAACTTTTACTACACAAGAAACAATGACCAATGCACACAGTGCAAGAGCCTGGTTTATTGAGCAAACAAAAGATGAAAGCCATATTGCCAAACACTTTGTAGCATTAAGTACCAACGAAAAAGAAGTGGTTAGATTTGGCATTGCTAAGGAAAATATGTTCGAGTTTTGGGATTGGGTTGGTGGCAGATATTCTTTGTGGAGTGCTATTGGTTTGTCTATTTCATTAACTATTGGCTATAAAAATTTCGATGAATTATTAAAAGGTGCTTACGCTGCCGATGTGCATTTTAACGAAGAAAAATTTGATAAGAATATTCCAGTTTTAATGGCTTTATTGGGCATATGGTATGTAAACTTTTTTAATGCACAAAGCGAAGCCATTTTACCTTACGACCAATACTTGCACAGGTTTGCAGCCTATTTTCAACAAGGCAATATGGAAAGCAATGGCAAAACCATTGACAGAAATGGCAACGAAGTAAACTACGCCACAGGTCCAGTTATTTGGGGCGAACCAGGCACTAATGGTCAACACGCATTTTACCAATTAATACACCAGGGAACACCAATAATCCCTTGCGATTTTATTGCACCTGCTATTACCCATAATAAAGTAGGCGATCATCATACTAAATTATTAAGCCACTTTTTTGCACAAACCGAGGCTTTGCTAAATGGCAAAACAGAAACTGAGGTTAAAGCCGAATTGGTTAAAGCTAGCAAGACCGCTGATGAAATTAAAAAACTAGTTCCCTACAAAGTATTCAGTGGTAATAAACCAACGAATTCCTTCTTGTTAAAAGAAATTACACCACAAAGTTTGGGTTGTTTAATTGCTTTATACGAACACAAAATATTTGTACAAGGTGTTATATGGAATATTTACAGCTTTGACCAATGGGGTGTCGAATTGGGCAAGCAATTGGCCAATTCTATTTTACCAGAATTGCTTGATGATGACAAGATTAGTTCTCATGATTCATCTACAAACGGATTGATTAATAAATTTAAAGAAATGAGAAAGGGATAGTTTTTCTTGTTGACATTGAGGATATTGCTCGTGTATATTTTGCTTCATACTAAATCAAACAACAATTAAGCGAAAAATGAAATACAAGTTAACACCTTTAAATATTTTTTGTGTTTTATTAGTTGGAGAAGAGATTATATGCTTTGCTTTACCAGAGACAGTTAATAATCAAATTTATGGATATCAACATATTTACTTAATTCCAGTAATTATAGTTGGGTTTATAATTGACTATATACTGCAAAGACTTATAAAAAAATATTACTAGCTTTTACTTATTCAAACAATATTTTTAACTATTACAGCTTTGCTAAATATTAAATTATAAATAAGACTGCTCTGATTAATACGCTCTTCTACACCAATACACCAACAGTAGCAATATCAGAAAGTATAAGATATTCCCTATTTACCAAATAAGCCAACCTAATTTTGCCAATTAATTATGGTACAAGCATATAACTTTTTAGCATCTTGGCAATTATTTCCTGAAAAATGCAATTTTCAGTCTGGTATTGCACCCAAAAGTGGTAATTATAAAATTGAAAGTATTAAAAATGGTAAAGAACTCAGCATTAGCATTAATTGGGTTAGCTTAGAAAACGAGGCTTTCTACTCGCAATACAATATTTATCCCGATGGAGCAAAACACCCTTTTGACAATCAGGAATTAGCAGATGCTATTGTTTGTGAAATTGTAAACGCCTCTGAAATAAAAACATCGTTTTACCGGGAGGATGAATTAATACTGGAAGTAGTGAACGAAATTCTTGGCAATGGTTATATGAGAGTAACGCAGCAGGGATTGAATGAAGATAAACAACCCTTTACCAATACTGAAATCTACCATAAACAACTAAGTGTACTACCCTACTCTTCATCTGCAGGCAGCGTTGCCATACGTCCCACAAAAGAAGGAGTTATTAAACACAAAGCATTAAGTGCAATGGAGGAGCAAACCAATATGCAGCTTAATCAAATTAAAGAACAAATTGAATTATTGGCAAGGCAGGCACAGGAAATAAGAAAGCGAAAAGAATTGAGTATGATAATTTATGATGCCAAGATTAATTTCAAACCCCAAATTGGGCAAACCTATCATTTATACGAAAATAAAGATACTACTCACTTTCTATCTTTAGTAGCTCCTCAAGAATGGGGTGGCAGCGGTCCCTTTAAACAATTTGTTGCAAGTGTGCAATTGCTTGCCGACCATACTTGGAGAGAAGTATAAACCTAATGTTGGCTGCCGTTATCCTAGTTTAAGTAAGGTCAATTTATCAGTTGCTTTTATAAAATTTCTCCTTAATATTCTGTTTTCAACATCAGAAAATTGAGAATTGTCTCTCAGTTCTAATTCCTGGCTGTAACTGCGTTTCTTCTATTCCATTAATTAATGATAATCGTACCTCATAACTTTTTAAGGTATAGACTTCAGTTATGTAATCCAGTAAAGGTTTGTAATAAATACATAAAAAATCAAGTCGCAATAAAGCATATTGTGACTTGTCTCCAATTAAGTCTTTCTATGGATTTATTAAGTGCTATTACTGCTAACAAAAAAGGTCCAGCGTCTTGGTAATTCTAGTTCCGTCAGCCGATAACTGAAGTTGAAAATTGTCCCGAACGTTCGGGACTGATGTTTTATTCATAAGCCAAATTTATAACGTCGAACCCGAACTGATGCACACTAAAGAACAAATTTTGAGGCTATATTCGTCAACCCCAATAATGTCAAACCTAATGTTGCACGCTTTGGCTATTTCGCAGTTGTGTTCTTTCTCACAAAAATTGCCTTTAAATTGTTTTGTACTTTTTAAGCACTTTCATCAAACATAACTTCGTCAGCACTGCCAATTTTATATAAAGGTTTTTCAATTGGTAATGTAAAATAAAAAGATGAACCTTCTCCTTCAACACTTTCTACCCATATTTCACCACCATTTTTTTCTAAAAATCCTTTTACTAACAATAATCCAATACCTGCCCCTTTATTCTTTTTTCTTGTTTCTGAGAGGATTTTTATTTGTGGCGTAAAAAGTTTATCCATTATTTCTTTCGACATTCCAATGCCTGTGTCTTTAACCTGAATAATAATTTTGTCGTCTTTACTTTTTGCCGAAACAGTTATTGTTCCACCCTTTCCTGTGTGCTTTATAGCATTTGAAACTATATTTTGAATAATGGAAATTAACATTTTACCATCTGCAAAAACAGACGTATTCTCTTCAATTTCGTGATGCAAGTTGATTGCATTTATTGAAGCATTTTCGTTTAAGGTTTCAAAAACTTTATTAATGTATTCTGTTAATTTAATTTTTGCTGGAGAAAACACATCAGATGCATATTTTATTCTTGCCCATTCTACTAAATAATCTAACATTTCCAATTCATCGGTTGATGATTTATAAACTAAGTCGAGCATTTCTTGAACATCCTCTGATTTCATTTTATGAAAATTTGTTTTCAAGTATTTTGCAGCACCAATAATAGAAGCAAGCGGACTTCTTAAATCGTGTGATAAAATAGCAAGAACACCTTCTTTATGGGCATTCAGTTCTTCCAATTCTTGCATATATTTTTTTATAGCATCCTCCGATTTTTTTCTTTCTGTTAAATCTCTTAAAATTTTAACATAGCCCAACATTTCTCCATCTAAACCAATTAGTGGAAAAACTAATCCATAAGCATAAAACAAACTTTTGTCTTTAGCAATATGCCATCGGTTGTCTGTTGCCCTTCCTTCTTTTAGGGCAGTTTCAATTTCTTTTATTGGGATGCCATTTTTTAAATCTTCCTCAGTAAAGATTAAATCAAAATGTTCTCCAATAACTTCCTCAGTTTCGTAACCAAATATTTTTGTAGAGCCAGAACTCCAACTATTAATAACAAAGTCATTATCTAATGTAAAAATTGAATAGTCTTGTAAACTATCAATTATTTGGCTATAGAATTCGGCAGTTGGTATATATCTTCTTTTAAGAATTGTTGAAGCGTCTTGTTTGTTGCTCATTGGGTATATTTTAATATTTATAGTTAATTGTAATGTTGGGTCTATGCCATTTCGTGCAACGAAAAAGGCTTTGTGTTGGCAGGATTTCGAGTTACCTCAGCTCACAACTGCTGTTGCTGTTTGTAAAAATGTTGAAAATATATTCATTAGCCAAAAGAATTCCGTCAATCCCAAACTGAAGCATAATAATGAACAAATGTTGAGGCAATATTCGTCAAGCCCCAATAATGCCAAACCTAATCCTGCTGACCTTTCTTTAAAATTGAACCTCCTATTAATGCACTTTTATATCCATAAAGTATTTTAAGAATGAAGAAATAAACTGATTAATCTTTTACACTTTTCGATTTATAGAGTATCAAAATACATTTAGAATTTTGTTCGCTTCCACTTAACAGTAACTGAAGAGCCCTGAGCTACGAAAACAGAATCAGGTTGATTATTTCTTAGAAAAGAGAAGTCTTCTCCATACATTGATTTAAAATCACAATTAACAGAATAATCTATTACCTTATTTACAAGCCATCTCGGGTGATTCACTTTATATTCCTGTGATAGCTCATTATTTATTTTGGTATATACGTAATAGTGTTCAAAAATGAATTCTTCAATACTACCTTCTTGCATCTGTAAATCTTCTTTTGCAGCATTTACGGCTAAGTGATTCCAATCATTATTTATTTTCCATTGGTAATCTATATTTTTTGAAGGGGTAGTAATTTCTATTTTACTTTTTGTAGGAATTGCAATGTAATGTTCCTTATACAATTTGTTAGCAAGCCAAGCAACCGATTTGTGGGGGACGGTCTCATTAACAAACACTACACCACGCTTTATATTATTTCCTTCGACTTTCTTAACGTAAAATCGCAGATTGATTTCTTCAAAGGTTCCAAAAAATGGTATAGGTACATTGAATAGGCTTGTTTTATTAAACATAAAACCCACCAAACTGACGTAAATTTTATTTTCAAACATATCCAATTGTACCCCATTTGGTAGATATGGTATTAATAAATCAGGACTCACGGCATAATTTGCCATAATTAGATTTTCCCAATGAGCAGATAAAAAAGTATCGAACATTTTATATTAAATAATAGCAATAAATTTTTAGAATTTTAATATAGCTGTCTATTAGTTATTTTTATAAGAATAAGTTTACATAATTAATTATTATTTGTAACACGCTTCTTTTTTAAGGTTGTTTAGGACAGTACAAGAAGATAAGAATCTAGTACTTCTCTTCAGTTTTTTTCATTTCTCTCAATGCGAACAAAAATCCAACTGCAAATAGTATTGTAATAAATCCTGCAAAATATGGTATAAAATCAGTCATTTTTCTTATTATTTAGTAGTTTTAAATAAATCCCGAATGCCAATATTGATGGTACCCAAATGCCAAGAAATATGGCTGCCGTTGCTTCTCCTTTGAAATACAAAATTTCTGAGAAAACAAGTGAAAGAAATGCTGCGATAAATAATAATTTATCAGTGATTGTAAATTTTTTAAACATAGTGTGTGTTTTATAACCCTTTAGTGAAAGTTCCAAATATAGGTTAGTCTTACATATTTTAGTAATATTTTGATTAATGTATTTACTGAAAATCTCTTCGGTTTCTTAGGTTTGCAGTCAACGAAAAAGGCTTTGTACAAGTTGAGAAATTATCATTCCCACAGCCGATAACCGAAGTTGATAATTGCAATATTGCTGATTTTTTATTGGCTGCAAAATTTATAACGTTGGGTCTGAACTGAAGTTAAATAACTCAAGCCCCAATAACACCAAACCTAATACTAGCTACCGTTTTTCTTCAATGCATTTTCTTAAATAATTTTGTTAGACTGCCCACGTAGTTCTATACTTCTTTGCCAAGCAGCAAAGCCCAATAAACCCAACGCTATTCCCAAAAGAGGAAGAATGTCATAGGGCGGCAAGCCTAAAATATAACGAATTGGAACTTGAACTACGATAGGGAAAAGACCGAAAATGAGTGGAGTGTAGCGTTTCCAACCTGACCAGATTTTTGTTTTAATGCTAAATATTCCGACAATAATCATTCCCAAACCATTCAAAATAGAACCAATTGGAGCAAATGGAAGAGGAAACATCAAAACAAAAACGTGGCAAATTGAACCAATAATTGGTATGAGTAAAAAATGACGTTTCGTCCACCCTGTTGGCTCACCAATTTTCCAAAGTGAGAAATGGGCAAACAACATTAGAAAAGAAGACAAATGATAACCCCAACCTTCACGCAAACCCTCTTTGAAATTGTCTATTTGATGAATTATGCCAAAGAGTTGGTGCATTTTGGGGTCAGCAACAATTTTTCCAAAAAACCAGTAAGGAATACCCATAGAAAGAATACTTGCTCCAGCAATCATATAACAAATTCCTGCCCTTTGTAAATGTTGAGTTTTTGTTTCGTTTGTCATTTTAATGATTGTATTTTGTTTTTTAATGAGGGTTAATGAGGGTTACCTATAATTGCAACTAATGTAAAAAGGCTTTGTGCAAGTTGAGGAATTAGTACTCCCTTAGCCCATAACCGAAGCCGAATAATTGCAATATTGCCGATGTTTTATTCATAAGCCAAATTTATAACGTCAAGCCCGAACTGAAGCACAATAAAGAACAAATGCTGAGGCAATATTCGTCAAGCCCCAATAATGCCAAACCTAATGTTGGTGGCAGTTTTTCTTAGTCTGTGTCTGTAATGTTAATAAATAGCAACTCGTTATTCCTTTTGTCAAAAAATATTTTAGAAATGTCCCAAGCAATGTCGAAAAACCAATTTGATTTTTCTATTGCAACATCAAACGTTACGAACTCTTCAAATCTATTTTGAAACTCATCCTTAACAAAGTCAGTTGCAACTATCCAAGACAATTCTGGGTCAATTCTTTTGTAAGCACCACCGTGTCCCATAATTCTTGCAAGTTGTCCAGATAAGTCGTAAATGTCAGTCCAATAACTTGATATAGTTATTTTAGGATTATCATTTGAAATTTGTAAGTCGTTTCTATAGTCTCGCAAATTTTTGTGTCGTAAAATATTGTCTAAAAAATTAATTTCTTGAAGTCTGTTTCGGCAAGCAAACCAATTAAAATGTTTGTCGCTTATTATTTTGTATTTGTGAAGTTGAATTCCTCCATTGCAATGTGTAAAGTTTATTTTCTCAGTTAAAGTGTTTGCAGAAGTTGTCCATTTGTCAATACGTAAAATATTAATGGAATTCCAAAGTTGGACTACATCCTCATTAGTAGGTTTTTCCTGCTCCCAGTCAACTTTTAATTCTTCCATAATTTGATTATTGTTGTGTGTTCTACAAAATTGCCACCAACGAAAAAGGCTTGGCGTTTGTTGGGGAATTAGTATTCCGTCAGTCCATAACCGAAGTTGATAATTGCAATATTGCTGATGTTTTATTCATAAGCCAAATTTATAACGTCAAGCCCGAACTGAAGCACAATAATGAACAAATGATGAGGCAATATTCGTCAAGCCCCAATAATGCCAAACCTAATGTTGGCTGCAGCTTTTCGTCTAATTTGGAAGCAACCATTCTTCTTTTTTTGTCAGTAAGTTATATTTAAAAACTCCTTTTCGCATTCCCACAAATAATGTGTCATTTTGAATTACAAGGGAATTTGGATATAAGAAAATATCCCATATTCCTATGCTTATTAAAGTGTCAATATTCTTACTTGTGTCTACTGAAATTAAACTTGTTGAAGTTATAATTACAAAATTGTTCTTGCTGTCTAACTCAAACGCATCTGGTGCAAAAGGAAGTTTTAAATACTCAACTGTTGTCCACTTATCATTCTGCTTTTTTATTTCGACTATACTTCCTTCAGATGTACTTAAATGTGAAAGACCTTCAATTGCATAAATTTTATTATCTCGAATTTTAAAGTCCACAATTTCATCATTAGATATTTTGTATTTACTTGCTCCATCTTTTGAAAACCAATAAAGATTTCCACCCCATTCTCCACGATAAAACCCAACTAAAAAACCGTCATCTACTTTTAATACAGAACGTTTGCCTCTAAATATATGTTTCTCTTCATCGGAAGGTTTTATTTCAAATGGCAAAATACTCTTAACAGAATATTTACTTTTACTTGAAACATAAACTTCTTGATTTTCAAAACTTACAACCCAATCATTTGGGTCAAAGTTGAATTTACTTAAAGAGTCTCTATTTGTTGGTACATTATAACTTTTCCAACTCGTAATTGGTGTCAAATTACTTTGTCCATATGAAGTTGAAAATATTAAAAGTGATATGATTAATTTAAGTTTTCTCATAAAGTTGCAGCCAACGAAAAAGGCTTGGCGTTGTTGGGGAATTAGCATTCCGTCAGCCCATAACTGAAGTTGATAATTGCAATATTGCTGATGTTTTATTCATAAGCCAAATTTATAACGTCAAGCCCGAACTAAAGTACAATAAAGAAAAAATGTTGAGGCAATATTCGTCAAGCCCCAATAATGCCAAACCTAATGTTGGCTGTAGCCTTTCTTACTCACAATTCTGCAACTTTGATAATTCTTGGTCTAAGTACAATTCAACAGACTGTCTATTTTGTAAAGATGGGTCTGTTTTAAGCCTGTCTGTCAAGTTTCTTAATATTTGCTTTACTCTTACTGGTGGCTTATCGTGAAATTCTCTAATTTTTAATTGTACTGTATTTGAAACTTCTTTTGGCATATGATAACTTAGATTTACTCCTAACATTGTAGGAAAAATTTCGTTATATGCAGCATCTACCTCTTCACTTGATGGCTTTAAAGCAATGTAATTGTAGATAAAGTCAGGTCTAATGTAACAGCTAACAGGATATTTATCTCCAAAAGTTTCAGTTACAGCTTTGAATGTTGAAGTGTCTTTTGATAGCCACCAAGTTTTGTAACCAAATATTCCATTATCCGATGCTTCATTATTCTTTGCTCTTAAATAATAAATAGCTAAAATCATTTCTGCATCTGTTTCAGCTTTAGCATCATTATTTTTTTTAGGAATTAGTGCATTGGTAAGTTTTTCTTTTTCGTCTGCATTAACTTGAATATCCCAAGATTTGTTGGATATGTATTTGATGTTGAAAACATCTTTTAAATATATGATGAACTCTTCTTTAGTAGATTTAAGGTTAGGGTCAACGAAATTATTTATGAAACTTTCAAAATCATTAATTTGTCCGTTTCTCTTAGCATAAAAATATGCTCGAATTATTATTTCATCAATGTATAGTAATTCAAATTCGTCAGTTAGATAAAACTGTTCTGTGTGATAGAATAAATTATAGTATTTATTTTTTATCATATTAAAGTGTGAAACTAATTCATCAAGCAAAGTTTCATTGATGAACATTGAAATACCAGCTTTCGCAGAACTTTTCAATAAATTCCAATGTCGTTTATTTCCATCTGGTAGATAGTATTCAGAAATTGCTGGAACAATTATAGAGTTGTCAACAAAAACTTTTAATTGAGAAGCTAATGTTTGAAAGTAAGTAGACAGTTTAGGCTCCCATTGTAAAAGGAACATCATTAAATATGTGTTTGATAAACTTTTTAAGAACTTTCTTTGTTCGGCAGAACCGTTGTAAACGATGTCTCTAATTGCAAGGTGTAAAGCTGTTTTTACTCTCTCTTTATTTGCCAAAATAACGCTACTGTCATCAACTGCAGAACCAATAACATCATTTAATTTTTGTTCAATAACAGAATGACTATCTCCGTGCAAAACAAAGTTTGAAAATTCTAAACCTTGCTTGTGAAATATTTTATTAAAAACTCTTGTAATGAGCGTTTCTATATCTTTTACATTTATTTCTAAATCTTTAAAATATTTTCTTATTGTTCCTTGAGTTTGCTCATAAAATTGCTCATATAACACTTCATCTTGTATGTTTCTTTCTTCAATTTCAACTCTTGTTTCATAGGGCAAACAATAAGCTAATTCTTTTGTATGAAACTTTATTTTTCTTGGCTTGGTTGTAAGTGCAATGAGTCTTTCATCAATTTTTGTATCAATTAATTGTGGGTCAAATTTTAAATATTTTTTAATCCCAACCTTTATTTCTTCTTTTACTTTGAAAACTTCTTTTTCGGGGTCTGTTCCCTCCAAAGAATATATAATTAGTGTATCTGCTAATAAATCATCTAATCGCAAATCAGCCCTATTTTTTTCAAATTGTTGTCCGAGAAATACATACAATCTTGAGTCACTATCAAGGTTTGCAACTGTGCTATGTTGTCCTGGTTTTGAATATTGATGTAGGTAAGTGTCAACGAAAATTTGATATGCACTTATTGTCTTAATTGAGTTGTTTGAGTTAGCAGTAAACCAACGAATATCATAAATAGTTAAGTGTCGTTTAGTAGTATCAAAAACACTGTCCACAAAGCCCTCTGCTCCATTTATTTTTCTATTTGTTACATAAATTATTTTACTGTACTCAATTTCATTGTCATCAAGTTTTTTTATTGTATCATATATTTTCCCTTGATGGTCTTTCTCTGTTGATATTTGAAAAATGATTTTTTGATTATCATTTCTTGTCCAAATATGTTGAAACCCATCAACGCCTCTATCTTTTGTGCCACCAACAGGAATAAAATCATATCCTAATTCTGCTGCTAAAAATTGAGTTGCAAAAATTTCAAAAATATCGCCATCGTCTATTTTTGAAATCGCATATTCAAAGGCTTGTTTGTCTACTTGCATATTGTATGATTATATATTGGTCTTTTAAGGTTACAGCCAACGAAAAAGGCTTTGTGCAGGTGTGGGATTTGGAAAACGTCCAGCCCGAACTGAAGCTCAATTATTGTTTGCTGTTCAAATATATTGTTTAGTTGATTAGAATTCCGTCAAGCCCGAACAAAAGTTGATAGCGAAGTGAAGTTGATATTTAATTCGTCAAGCCACACTTGCACAAAACCTAATGTTGCCTGCAGTATTATTTTTCGCTTTGGTCGTTCAAATTTATCTGTTTGGCAATCTCTTTCAACTGTTTGTAAGGCATTGTTGCCAAAGTCTGTCTCCAGTTTTGCGAATTGTCCACTTGGTTTAGTTTTAAAAGTGGATGGTCTGCCGAAAAAACTTGGTCTTTATCTGGCGAAAACACTAACAAGTCATTTGGTTCACAGATTAATGCCTTACAAAGTAACTCTATGTGGTCTAATTTGAAGGCTCTTGTCGAACTATTGAGCAATGAATGTGCTGTGTGTGATGTAAAACCTGCTTTGACAAGAAATGTGTAAGGTCTGTCAATGCCACGAGCTTTAAAAATGTGTGTTAAGTCTATTGATAACATCTTATTTGTTGTTGTGCAAGTAAATATTTTTGTAATGCACAAAAGTATTATTAAAATGCACGAAACTAAATTTAAAATGTGCGAAATTTATTTTTAAAAGCAAGTAATTATTTTTAAAATGCAACATAATTATTTATAATTGTCAAACAATGTTGTGTCTGTGCAGGAAAATGTTTTTAAATTGTAGCAAATTGTTATGGCTCTGTGTAAGTTTAACTTGTCTTTGCAAACATTTTTTTCTGTAATGAACAAACTTTTTTTGCCAAATAGGTTTTGTCTAACCACTAAAAGTAAAGTTGTTTTTGCTGTGAACCTTACTCAAACCACAGCGAACGAAATATTCTGACTAACGTGCAAATCGGCTTTTGCAAATCAAGTTGTTACAATTTGTAAGTCAGTCGTTGATATGTCAAACTTAGCAATAGTTTTTCTAATTTGTTTGACTATTTTGAGTTTTCTTTTTTCGTCTAAAAACAGATATTGAGTTGGTGGTTGATAGGGTACTTTTTTTACTATCAT
>JANYEB010000090.1 GCA_025363355.1 Chitinophagaceae bacterium
GAAGGCAAAATACGTACTTCATTTTTTTTATTGTTTACATAAAAAAGTTTGTATTTTTTTTTGTTAAACGTTATAGCCTCAAAACCAGTTACAGTGTCAGTTTTAGTAATAATTTCAAGAATTGTTTTTTGATATTTTAACTGCTTACTATTAATTTCATAATCTAAATTCCCTAAAAATATTGCAGAATCTTTTATCGCTTTATTTAGACTAGTAATTTCATTTTCAGCATTAATAATTTTCTTGAAATTATTTTTCAAACTGTCATATATAAAAGATTCATTTTTTTGATTTAATCTTGAACAAACTTCTGCTAGAGAATATTTCTGCTCTTTGATAGTATCTTTTGCTAACTCGTAAACTTTGCTTCTATACGATTTAATTGTATCATCTAGTTTGTCTTTTCTATACAATAAAGAATTATATGAATTAATTTCATTAGTTCTAGCATCAATAAATGATTGAAGTGCATTTATGCTAGCTTTTGGAGTATCATTAATTGCCTTAAAAGATTCAAGAGGCATACATTTAGCAAAACTTGATGTTGCTGAAAATACAAAAAACAACAAAACATTTTTAGCAATAATATTATTTAATAGTTTCATTTAGTTAAGGGTTTTTAGCATAACGGAAAATTATTTTAGCATTTGCATCTGTTGAAGATTTAAAACCAACTTCATATCTTTTTCTACCATCATAAAATATTAGCAATCCTGTATTTGGTGGTATTGAACCTAAATTATGTGCATACATTACCAAAACATTGTCTTGATTTTCTTCTAACTCTATTTCAATATCTAGTGCGTGGTCTGTAATGAGTTTTCTATCAACTTTAACCTCACCATTATAGAACACAGATACAGTATCTCCATCAACTATTGCATCATCATAAACACTTATTATTATTTTTTTTGTTGAAATATTGATGATGTTTTGAATTGTGTTTTTTCGTCCAGCCAAGCTATCATTTTTTAGCAATTTGGGTTCAATGTTTTTTAACACTGGTCTAATAGTATCATACACTTTAATCTTTACAGTATCATAGATAGTTGTTTTGTCAAATACTCGAATTGTGTCTCTAACAATTTGTTTTGTTTTTATTTTAATGGTATCAGTAATGGTTCTTTTATTAATAATTTTTACTGTATCATAAATCACTTTTTTATCATACACTCTAACAGTATCATTTATTATTTTTTTCTCATATACTTTTATTGTATCAGTTTTTTGTAATGCAGGTATTTGAATGGGGGTATTAACTTTATTTTGAGCGATAGATTGAGTTGCTTTTTTTACAACATTAACTTTGAAAGATGTTCTTGCTGTGTTAGCACTATTATCTATTGCTTCATAGACAATTTCATTAATGCCTTCTTTAAAAGCATCGCCTCCAGCAGTTCCCGAAACTCGTGTTATTTTTTTTATTTCACAATTATCTATTGCAGTTGGTTCTTTATAATTATGTATAATACTAGTTTGTGGTTCTTCAAAATAAATTGTTGTATCGGATGGCTTAGAAACGAATGTTGGTGGTATTAAATCTATAACAGCGATAGAAAACGTATTCCTTTGAACACTGCCACCATTTTCTGCTACTTCATAAGATATTTTGTGATTTCCAACTGGGAACAAACTGCCACTTGGATTGCCTTCTAGTAAACGTACTTTAATACTGTTGCAATTGTCGCTGATATTAGGTAGTGTATAATCAACTTTTTTCTTACACTCATTAGATGCAAGATTAAATTTTAGATTGCTTTGAAATGCTAATTCATTGACATCGTTTAAAGGTCTGCTTTCATTATAAATATTTAGTACTTCATTATCAGAAAGGTTTGTATCAAAAATTTTCAAATCATCTAAAGAACCCTCAAAAAATTCTGTAGAACCTGGTTCGTCTAGACCAATAAATAGTGATTCTTTATTAGGCAATATATTTCCTACATAATCATAAGAATAAACTTTGTTTCCATTCATAAAAGCTGTTACAGTAATTCCATCATAAGTTAAAGCATAGAAACACCATTGATTAATATTAAATGGATGGTCTCTAAAATTTAAGTCGCATTTGGTAAACTCTGTGTTAAAGGAAATGCTGCTAAATCCGCTTTGTGTTGGTATGTTTTTACCACAACTTGTAGAAACAGAAAAGGGGCTTTGCTGAATTTGAAACCTGTATTGAGGATTTGATTTTGTTTCGGTTGCTGTTCTTCCTTTACAGAATACAGTTAGCCATTGATTGTTGTAATAATTATCGAATTTATACCAAACAGTAAAAGTGAATTTTTTATTAATAGATTCTAACGAAGGTGAATTAGGGACTTCGATAAAAGAAGACACTCCATCAAAGTGCATTGCACTACAAGGCTTACTAAATCTATCTCTTACAGGAATAATATCGCCACGAGCTACACCATTATTATTGTTCCCACTAATATCATTTGTAGAATTGTCAAAGTTGTAATACGCAATAGGAATTTGGGCTATTGCAGAACTACAAAACAAACAAATAAATATTAAAGTGTATTTAAGCATTGGTTATTTTATTCGTAATAATAAGCAAGAAGATTAGCAGCTTGATTAATTGTCAAATTTGGGTCTCCATTAAAATTAGACTCTAATTTTTTGGAACCGTCTGAATTATGAACATTATAAAAATTTTGACAACCAGGGTCTAGATTAATCATAAAAACAATTTGCGTAACATCCTCAATATTTTTAAGATACTCTTTTGCCTTTACCACTCCTTGATATAAAGTAGAGGCTCGGGGCAAGTTTACAATATAATGTGAAACAGTACCATCTTCTTCTTTGCACACAGCTAAGAATCTTCTTGGTGCATTTTTCATTCGCTCATTTGGGTTTTCAATTAGTCTTAAACTATCTTTATAAACAAACAAATGTGTTTGAAAAACTGTTGCTTTTTCTTCTTTTGCCCAATCAATAAATGCTTGCTTTTGAAATTGGTTTCTAACATCAATTGTCATTTTTGAATGAGTTTTACTATTTGTTATATTTAAATCTCCTTTTTCAATTGCAGAGGCAACCATTCCACCTGTTGCATAAACCACAACTATCCCTCCATAAGTATTTTCAATTTTGTTGTTAACAATATTTCCATCATCAATACATAATCCCATAGGTTTTGCAATTGATGCATCGCATAAATCCATATAAGTGCCACTAGAAATTGCAATTACATTTTTATTTGCACTCCAAGAACTGTATCTAGAACCAACCATAGTTCCATCATAAGATTTTGCTGCAAAATACCTTACTTTAACTCTATCACTCTTTCTTGACATTTTTAAAATTGCGTAAGGCTCTTTTACATTAGGGTCATTTTGACCAACTACCTTTAATTGCAATGTTTTGGTTTGAACCAACTTAGTGTCATAGATTTGTTTTTGAAGAAATTTGGTTGAAAAACTCAACAACAAAAAAGCTCCAAAACTTAATGCTAATACCTTTTTTTTCATTTGAAGAAGTGTTTTAAAATTATACAATAAATTCCATAGAGGAATGTAACTATAAGTAACGATAGTAATATTTTTTGCAACAAACTAGCTTGATTCCAAGAGGCATCAAACAAATGCCCCCATTTGCTTCTTACTAAATTATCAATAACCTTTTCCGTAGAAGTTACTTTTAGTCCAATATTATATTTTCGTTCACTGCATTTTGCAACTAAAAACTTAAACTTAAAAGCATATTTAATTGATGGCGTTTCTTTAGAGAACAACGTTAATTTATCAGAAATAAAGTTCATCCAATAGTCATATACAACTTTAAACAGAATTTTATTTTTGGTATCAATCTCTGCATAATACTGAAATCTTTCAGCCCATTGCATTAGGTAAATTAAAGAGTCTGGTTGGTATATTTTATAAACATTGGCAACTCTTTTTTGTAAAGAATCTGTTAATGTTGTTGCCAAAATTTGCTGGCTAGTCATTGCGTCTTTTGTTACACTGTCTAAATCAGTTAAATCTTTTTTTAGGCACTCAATATTATTAAAATTACTATGCTCTAAATAATCATTATATGGGAACTGGGCAACGATATTTTGATTGTTTAACCCTGTTAATTTAGCATATAAATTATAGGTACAATTACTTTCAGTATTTCTCTGCTCTGGTAGGTAATTATTATTATTTGCTTTGCTTAAAAAAAAGAAAAGTACAACAATTATAAGAGCTGTAAGCGATACAATTATTTTGTTTCTTGTTGAGTTTGGCATACACAATTTTTTATGATATTGTAATATTAAAGGTTAAATCCAATACCAAAATGAACATCAAAATATTTCAATTCTTTTGGGCTTGAATTTTCATTAAAACTTAAAGTTGGTGTAATTGTACTAACACCTGCTTGTAAATTAAATATTGATAATTTCATTAACATTCCTGTTTCAATTTCATATCCCTCATAGCTTCTATCAGTATTAGATGCCCACTTTTCTGAACCAGTATTTAATAATTGACCAGATTGAGAATATTCAGAAACACCCCATTTCAATTCTCGTTTACCCCAACCACCACCTAAAAATAATCTAAATTTTTGGGGACCAAAAAGTAGTCCAGCAGTAGCACCATATCTTTCTTCAATTACTTTTCCATCAAGTGCTGGATATGTAGCACCAGATGTGTTATTCGTTATAGTGCCTGCATCTGTGGTTTGATAATTTGCTTGTCCTCCGCCAATACTATATTTACCTTTAACATACCAACTTACTCCAGATGAATTATTTTTGGCAAAGGTAAAAACTGCATTATAAGGAGAAGATATTGGTGATACATTTGAGTTTGTAACAAATGCACTTGTAGCAAGACCGAAATTCAAATAAGTGTAAGAACTGTTGCTAGTACTCTTTTTTGAGATTGTATATTCTTTACTAACTTGTTCGTTATTATTATCACACTTTCCACCTTCTGCTCTAACCAACAAAGTAGTAGTTTTTTTCATTTTTACTTTGATTGAATTACCTGTTCCAATTTTTACTAAATCTTGTCCATTGGGCGATGTGCTTTTATACCAAGTCCATTGGGCATTATTTGAAAGCGAACCACCGAAAACTGTAAATGTATTTTTTCTTTTTTCAAGGTATGAAGTATAGGTGGTATTATTAACTTGAATTGCTGTTGGTCTTTGTGAAACTTCTGTTACTGTAACGATTTGATTAACTGATTCTGTATTACTGCAAACACCTTCTCCACGAACAACGTAGGTTGTATTAGAATTTGGTTTAAAATTAATGCTTTCACCATAAGCTATAATATTATTTGAACTAATAAATTCTTTATACCAAACCCATTTTGAGCCTGAGGATAATTTACCACCATTCACACTTAGGTTAATACTCTCACCATTACAAATTGTTGCATTGCCAAGAATACCAAATGGTTTGGTTGATTTATCTGTAACAACAATTTCCTTCTTTAAACAAACGCTTAAATCATTTTTCCCTTCTGCTCTTACAAAATATGAAGTAGTTCCAATTGGACTTACTTCAATTGTTCTACCAGAACCAATACTTGTGCCAGTACAATCATCTTTATACCATTTCCATTCTGCATTTTTTCCTAACTTACCACCTATTAGTGATAGCGTAATATTTTTATCACCAACACACACATAAGAAGCACCTTTTATGCTATCGCCAATAATGCTACTTTCACTAACTTTAATTAATGCACTAACACAAACTGTGGTATCTTTTTCCCCCTCTGCTCTAACAAAGTATGTAGCACTATTTTGAGGAACTACTGTCAATTTTTCTCCAAACCCAATAGGATTTCCAAAACAAATATCCTTATACCAAACCCACTTTGCTTTTAATCCTAGCTTACCACCATCAACAATTAAAATTGCTGCGTCTCCAGGAAATATTTGTTTATCGTGAATGATTTTTGTTGGAGCTTCACTAACTAATTTACCTTTTGAAAATACAGGGGTATTGTCTGGAGTTGATGAAATTTGAACATCATAAAATGGAGTAGCTATTTTGTAGCTATTATTGAAAACATACTCAGGATTTACTATTATACCTGTATCATTTTTACCAATGTTAACAGAGTTTGTTTGGCACATTACTAATCCATTACAAGCATAGTAATCCATTTTCCAATTCAAGTATAAATCAACACCACCAAGTGTACCACTAATTGTATATTGATATTTACTTTTTTTTGTGGAATTAGTTTCGCAAGAATCTGATTTTAATTTGTATTCTAATTTAACTGTTACGCCATTTCCAGAATACAATGTGCCAACAGATTCCCAAGAGGTTTGGGCATTTGATATGTAAGTAATAAATATTGCAAATACTATTATACAAAATTTTCTCATTAGTTGCAGTGCTTTGGTATAGCAATATTAGTGATTTAAAAGTGTTTTGTTTATTCAATTG
>JANYEB010000154.1 GCA_025363355.1 Chitinophagaceae bacterium
AATGGAGCAAGTAGTGAATAAAAAATAGTAAATGGGTTACAGAAATTAGAAATAATAAATTAGAAATAAAAAAATGAAAGTAGCATTAATTACAGGAATTACTGGGCAAGATGGGGCATATCTTGCAGAATTTTTATTAAAAAAAGGATATCAAGTTCACGGTATTAAACGTCGTTCTTCATTATTTAACACACAACGTATTGACCATTTTTACGAAGATCCACACATTCCAAATCGTCATTTAACATTGCACCATGGCGACTTAACAGATAGCACTAACTTAATAAGAATTATTCAAGAAGTACAACCAGATGAAATTTACAACTTGGCTGCAATGAGCCACGTTCACGTTAGTTTTGAAGAACCAGAATACACTGCAAATGCAGATGGAATAGGCACTTTAAGAATTTTAGAAGCTGTACGCTTGTTGGGCTTAATCAAGAAGACAAAAATTTATCAAGCATCAACAAGTGAATTATATGGTTTAGTGCAAGCAGTTCCTCAAAGTGAAACAACACCATTCTATCCACGTTCTCCTTATGCAGTTGCAAAGCTGTATGCTTATTGGATTACAGTAAATTATCGTGAAGCTTATGGAATGTATGCTTGCAACGGAATTTTATTTAATCACGAATCTCCAAATCGTGGAGAAACTTTTGTTACCCGAAAAATAACAAGAGCAACAGCACAAATTGCTTTGGGACAACAAGAATGTTTATTTTTAGGAAACTTAAATGCACAAAGAGATTGGGGACACGCAAAAGATTATGTTGAAGGAATGTATTTGATTTTGCAACAAGAGAAACCAGAAGATTTTGTGTTGGCAACTGGTATCACAACATATATCAGAGATTTTGTAAAAATGAGTTTTGCCGAAGTAGGTATTGAGCTTGCATTTAAAGGCGAAGCAGAAAATGAAGAAGGCTATATTGTTGCTTGCAACAATCCAGAATATCAATTACCAATTGGTAAATCTGTAGTAAAAGTTGACCCAAGATATTTTAGACCAACAGAAGTAGAGCTATTAATTGGCGATCCTACAAAAGCTAATACGCAATTAGGTTGGAAACCAAAATACACATTAGCAACAATGGTAACAGAAATGGTAGCAAGTGATTTAATTATCTTTAAAAAAGAAAGACACGTTAAACAAAGTGGGCTTTAGTAATGTATAGTGATTAATGTTTAATGAAAAACTTTGTGCCTTAGTGCCTTTGTGGCAAAAAAACAACAATGAATAATACAGATAAAATTTATATAGCAGGACATAGAGGAATGGTTGGCTCTGCAATTGAAAGAAAATTACGAAGCTTAGGCTTTAACAATATCATTTCAAAAACATCTAAAGAACTTGACTTAAGAAATCAACAACAGGTAAATGATTTTTTTACAAACGAAAAACCAAATTATGTTTTTTTAGCTGCTGCTAAAGTTGGAGGAATTTTTGCAAACAATACTTACAGAGGCGAATTCATATATGATAATTTAATGATGGAAGCCAATATTATCAATGCTTCACACATTAATAATGTTACTAAACTAATGTTCCTTGGTTCATCTTGCATCTATCCAAAAAATGCTCCTCAACCTTTAAAAGAAGAATATTTATTAAGTGGATATTTAGAGCAAACTAATCAACCTTATGCCATTGCAAAAATTGCTGGTATAGAATTATGTGATAGTTATAGAGCTCAATATGGAAGCAATTTTATTAGTGCAATGCCAACTAATTTGTATGGACCAAATGATAATTACGATTTAGAAAAATCTCATGTTTTACCAGCATTGCTTCGCAAATTTATTACTGCTAAAAGAAACAGTGAATCAAGTGTAACAATTTGGGGAAGCGGCACTCCTTTGCGTGAATTTTTGCACGTTAATGACTTAGCAGAAGCCTGTGTTTTTTTAATGAAAACATATAACGAAAAAGGCTTAGTAAACATTGGTTCAGGCATAGATATTACAATTAAAGACTTGGCTTTATTAGTTAAAAAAATAGTTGGATTTGAAGGAGAAATTGTTTTAGATACAACTAAACCAGATGGCACTGCACGAAAATTAATGGACGTAACAAAACTAGAAAAACTAGGCTGGAAATCATCAATAACATTGGAACAAGGAATTGCAATGGTGTATGATGAAATAAAAGATAGCGAATGGAATTAGAAAAGTATATACTTTTGACGTATACTAAAAAATAAACAATGAAAACACTTTCATTAAAATTAGACGATAGCATTTTTACAGAAACCGAATCTATAACTGCTCAATTAAATCAAGCAAGGAATAGATATATAAACGAGGCTTTAAAAATTTATAATCAATACAACAAAAGAAAAATATTAAAAAACGCTTTGCAAAAAGAATCAAAAATTGTTGCTCAAAATTCAATGAGTGTATTAGCTGAATTTGAAATGCTGTGTGATGAAATTTAAACAGTTTGATATTTGGCTAGCCGACTTAAATCCAACTATTGGCACAGAGCCAGGTAAAATAAGACCAGTTGTAATAATACAAACCAATCTACTAAACGAAGCTCATCCCTCTACAATTATTTGCCCAATTACTACCAATGTATTATCAGATACTGAAATTCTAAGAATACATTTAAACAAAGGTCAGCTAAGCAAAGAGAGTGATATTTTAGTTGATCAAATTAGAACAATAGATAATAAGCGATTTATAAAAAAAATTGGAATAATCACTCCACTACAAAGTGAACAATTAAAGCAAAGTATTAAATTAATTTTAGACATAGAATAAAGTATAAACAATAAAGCCAAAAACTTTGTGAGCTTAGTAACCTTAGTTTCTTTGCGTGAAAAATAAAAATAAATGAAAAATATATTAATTACAGGTGGTGCAGGATTTATTGGAAGCCACGTTATTAGACTGTTTGTAAACAAATATCCAAATTACAAGATTGTAAATTTAGATGCACTAACCTATGCTGGCAATCTCGAAAATTTAAAAGATATTGACCAAGCTTCAAACTATGTTTTTGAAAAAATAAACATCTTAGATGCAGATGCTTTAAAAACAGTTTTTGCAAAACATAATATAACAGATGTTATTCATTTAGCAGCAGAAAGTCACGTTGATAGAAGCATTTTATCGCCTTTAGATTTTGTTTATACAAACATTGTTGGCACAGTAAATTTATTAAATACTGCCAAAGAATTTTGGAAAGAAGATTTAACTAAACACTTATTCTATCACGTTTCTACCGATGAAGTGTATGGTGCTTTAGGAGAAACTGGTTTGTTTACAGAAACAACTTCTTACTCTCCCAATTCTCCATACTCTGCAAGTAAAGCAGCAAGTGATCACTTTGTGAGAGCTTATGCTGAAACCTATCATTTGCAAACTGTCATCAGCAATTGTAGCAACAATTATGGACCTTTTCATTTTCCAGAAAAACTCATTCCACTTTTCATTAATAATATCATCAATAAAAAACCTTTACCTGTTTATGGTGATGGTTTATACACGCGTGATTGGCTGTTTGTAAAAGACCACGCCTTGGCAATTGACTTAGTTTTTCATAATGGAAAATTAAACGACACTTACAATATTGGCGGTTTTAACGAATGGAAAAATATTGATTTAGTAAAACTGCTTTGTCAACAAATGGATGAAAAATTAGGAAGGTCAACAGGCGAAAGCGAGCAATTAATTACATACATAAAAGATAGACCAGGACACGATAGACGTTATGCAATTGATGCCACCAAAATCAATACAGAATTAGGTTGGAAGCCAACTGTAACTTTTGAACAAGGCTTGGCACAAACCATTGATTGGTATTTAAAAAATACAGAATGGCTTAATAATGTAACCAGTGGAAACTATGCCAAATACTATGAAGCAATGTATTCTTAATGTATAATGTGTATGGTACGAAACTAATTAACAAATAAACGGATTAACCAATTAACGAATGCGAGTAGAACAAACACCATTAAAAGATTGCTACATTATTCACGATACTGTTTTTGCAGACGACCGTGGATATTTTTTTGAAAGCTTTAATCAACAAAAATTTCAAAATTTAACAGGATTAAATGTTTCATTTATTCAAGACAATCAATCAAAATCTTCAAAAGGTGTATTGCGTGGAATGCACTACCAATTAGGCAAACATACTCAAGCTAAATTGGTAAGGGTTTTAGAAGGGAGTGTGTTAGATGTCGTTGTTGATTTAAGAGTTGACTCGCCAAGCTTTGGGCAAAGTTTTTCTATAGAATTAACAGGTGAAAATAGGAAACAGTTTTTTGTGCCTCGTGGTTTTGCACATGGCTTCGTTGTAACAAGCGAAACAGCTGTATTCTTTTACAAATGTGATAATTTTTATAATAAAGAATCTGAAGGAGGCTTTATATACAATGATAAAACAATTAATATTGATTGGCAGATGGATAATGAAAATCTTATTTTGTCTGATAAAGACAAGGTATTGCCAAGTTTTGAGGAAATAAAAAATATACTCATTTTTTAATAAAAACCAATGAAGGGAATTATACTTGCAGGTGGCTCTGGTACTCGTTTATATCCAATAACAAAAGGCATAAGCAAACAGTTAATGCCAATTTACGACAAGCCAATGATTTATTATCCATTGTCTGTATTAATGTTAGCGGGAATTAGTGAAATCTTAATAATCACAACTCCTGAAGATTCATCACAATTTCAAAAATTGTTGGGAGATGGAGCAGATGTTGGTTGCAAATTTTCTTATGCAGTGCAAGCTGTTCCAAATGGTTTAGCACAAGCTTTTGTAATAGGAGAAGAGTTTGTTGGAAACGATAAAGTGGCTCTCATTTTAGGCGATAATATTTTTTATGGAGCTGGTTTTGGAGGATTGGTAAAGTCTTTTAATGATGTTGAAGGTGCTGCAATTTTTGCTTATGAAGTAAAAGACCCAGAACGTTACGGCGTTGTAGAATTTAATGAAGCAAAAACTGCTGTTTCAATAGAAGAAAAACCAACAAAACCTAAATCAAATTATGCTGTCCCTGGTTTATATTTCTATGATAATTCGGTTATTGAAATAGCAAAAAATATTAAACCATCAGAAAGAGGAGAATATGAAATTACTGATGTAAACAGGGTTTATCTTGAGCAAGGTAACTTACACGTGGGTGTTATGAATAGAGGAACAGCTTGGCTTGATACAGGAACTTTTGAAAGCCTAAGTGATGCTTGTGAATTTGTGAGAGTTATTGAAAAAAGACAAAATAGTAAAATTGGTTGTATAGAAGAAGTAGCTTACAGAATGGGTTTTATAAATAAAGACCAATTATTGCAGTTAGCAGAACGATACGCTAAAAGTGGTTATGGACAATATTTAAAATATATTGCCGTATAACAAATGTCTTTTTAGTTAAATTGATTTTGTTCTGTAAAATTAATTACCCGAAGCTTAAACCTTCGGGTATTTTTTTGGCTTTTAAACATTATTTAACCCATTTATAAATTGTTATAGAACAACTTTGATGATTATTTTAAACATAGTTTATGAGCAAGTATTTTTTTCAATTATTTCTTGGTTTATTTTTCTTTCATCATTGTGCAAATACACAAATTATAGATAGCGTTGTAAATAAGTTGTATGTTGAGGATGCACAAGAAAAAGTATTTATACACTTTGATAAACTTGCTTATAACAAAGCGGAAACAATATGGTTTAAAGCTTATATATTGGATGGCATTGCTCCCTCTGTTCAAAGCAAAAATTTTTATGCAGATTGGTACGATGATAAAGGCAGCTTGATAAAACACGACGTATATCCAATTTTCCAAGCAACAGCTAAAGGGCAATTTGTAGTACCGGAAAAGTATGCTGGTAATAGTTTACACGTTAAGGCTTATACAAAATGGATGCTTAATTCAGATTCTGCCTTTTTATTTAATAAATATATCCCGATTTTACAATATAATCTTCAACAAACACAAACTACGGCTGTTAAATGTTTTGTTCAATTTTTCCCCGAAGGAGGAGATATCACTAATGGCATCGGAAGTTTTGTTGCCTTTAAAGCATTAAACCAATTTGGAAAGCCAATTACAATTTCTGGAGTTATAAAAAACAATCTAGGAGATTTTATAGATTCAATAAAAACTGATCACGATGGAATGGGAACTGTTTATATACCAGAACCCAATATTCAACAACAATACACCGCTTTTTATAAAGATGAGTTTAATAATATTGAACACACAAAACCATTGCCAGTGGTTAATGAAACTGGGCTAGGAATCCAAGTTCAAAATTTGGGAAAACAAGTTAATGTTACAGTTCAAAGAACTGAAAATATATCAGACGATAAAAAATATGTCGAATTGTATGCAATTATTAACAACCAAATTGTTTATAAAGCAAATATTAAACTCTTAAATAAAACAACTCAAACACTGCAAATAAAAACTGATAGCTTTCCTACAGGTGTAATGCAATTAACATTATTTAACAGTAACTTTTTGCCTTTGGCAGAGAGGATTGTTTTTATTAAAAATGATAATTTTAGCTTTTCTCCATCAATTGATATTGTTTCAAAAAACATCACAAAAAGAGGTAAAAATGTAATTGATATTAACGTTTCAGATACACTATTAACCAATATGTCTATTGCTGTAACAGATGCAAATGTTGTTGTTGATTCTACATCAAACATATACAGTCAACTTTTACTTTCTGGCGATATAAAAGGTGCAATAAATAATGCTGCCTATTACTTTTTAAAAAATGATGAAACAACACAACAGCATCTGGATTTAGTAATGCTTACTAATGGTTGGAGAAGATATAACTGGCAGGAAATGGCTACTGGAAAGATGCCTAAAAGAAAGTTTATAAAAGATAGTAGCTACTTACAAATTTTGGGAAATAGCTTTGGAATAGATAAAAATGACTTGATTCAAAAACCCGATATTTTCCTTTTTCTTCAATCAAAAGATAGTAGTAAAAAGCAATTAATATTGCCAGTAAGAAAAGATGGAAGCTTTGGCAAATCGAACTTTATTTTTTACGATACATTAAAACTTTACTATACATTCTTGGGCAATAGCAGATTAAATCGTTCAGCAGAAGTTACATTTAATAATGGATTATTTAACACCCCATCAAAATACAATTTAGATACTAATTATAGTAAATATGGAGTAATAGATTACGCTTTTTTCGAAAAACAAAGAAAGCTAGACGAGGAGTATAAAAGGTTGGTAAATATAAAAGGTTCAGGTGTATTAAACGAGGTAATTGTAAGATCCAGAAGCAGAAGAACTAGTTCTGTTCTTGATGAAAAATATGCTTCAGGAATGTTTAGTGGTGGCGATGCTTACGAGTTTGATTTATTAAATGATAATCGTGCTGCAAGTGCAATGTCAATTTTTACCTATTTGCAAGGCGTTGTACCGGGATTACAAATTATACAACAAGATGGTGAAACTGTTGTGAAATGGCGACAAAGCAATACAGATTTCTTTTTAGATGAAATGCGTTCAGACGCTGAATCTGTTGGAAATATTAGTATGAATGATATTGCTTATATCAAAGTTTTTCGCCCTCCATTTTTTGGTGGTTCTGGTGGTTCTCCTGGTGGGGCAGTTGTAATATATACTAGAAAAGGTGGTGATATAAAAAGTACACCTGGAAAAGGAATAGCTTTTAAGTTTTTAGAAGGCTATGCTGCACATAAAGAATTTTATTCGCCAGACTACTCTAAACAAACAGATTTATCTGCACCAGATGTTAGAACAACAATTTATTGGAATCCATATTTGTTAACTGATGCAACAAAAAAGAAAGCCACAATAGAATTTTATAATAATGATTTAAGCAAAAAATTAAGACTAATTCTTTGTGGTATGAATTCAGAAGGAAAACTGACCTACGTTGAAAAAATGATTGAGTAAAGAAACAAAAAATATTTTTTTGTTTTAAGCAACCAAAATTCCTTTCGGTACGTATAAATTAATAGGCAAATCACAAACAGATTTGATAGACATCGCTGTCGTTTTCAAAAGAGACCTCTATAACTTATTTAGAGAATAAATTTTTTGTTATGATAAACTTATTAATGAAATCAAAAGAAAGAGATAGGAATTTTTCTAGTGTTGGTAATAGTAGCTATATCGGCATTTTTGTAATCTATCTTGTATCAGCTGCTGTTGCGGCAACAGTTATTTTACCTGGAGAAGAGTACTGGTATTTTGGTGTAATTAAATCCTTGGTTTGGCCACTATACAGTTTGGCTAAATTGATTAGTTAGCTACATACCATTTTGCATCAATAGTTTCATTAACTTTAATATCGGTGTTTTCAATTTCTATATCAACAGCACCCAATTGTAATTTCTGTTTTTTAGGAAATTTAATTCCATTAATATTGGTATATTCTACATATTGAACAATCATTTTTTGTTTGTCAATGTTACCACCCATCATATCCATCATTGGGCTGCCCTCTATACCTAATTGAGAAACAATTTGTTTGCCTGTTATCTCTGCTTGTTTGATTAAATAAGTAGAGGTGTCAATATAGTATATTGCAATTTGTTTGTTAGATTGAGTTAGTTTTATTTTGTAGCAACTAACCTTTTCTAGCTTAGTTATTCCCGACAATTCAGCTGTGCTTCCTTTTGTTTTGTAATCAATTAAAGTTGCAAACTCTTGCATTGCATCTAACTTTAGTTTTGCTTTTTGAAAAGCTTCTTTTTCCATTTTTTTAATACCTCCTTCCATTCCTGCAAAATCTCCATAGCTTGGAATATTTGGAGTTGATGTGTAACCAGCAGTGTCTGTAACTAAAGTGTAAGAACTTTTCATACCCATCATACCAGATATTTCTTTTCTAAATAGTTTACCATTTTCTATAATATTAGTCATGCTAATATCAATGGGCATACCCATCATATTTAATCTGGTTACAGCATTATACTGCAATGTTTTTACATTGGCAAAAGCTTCCTTACCGCCATTCACTTGTTCAAATTTTGCAAGTACTTCGTCAACAGTTTGACATTGTGAGTTACCAATTGAAAAAGTAACAAAACAGATTAGCAACAAAAACTTATTCATAAAATTATTTATTAGTAAAAATAGCGTTGAATTTGATTCATTTAATTTTCGAAAAGAGATAATAAGTTTTATTTATAGTAAAGAGTAATAAACTTATTGAAATTGACCTAGTCTGTATACGAAACCCACAAACGATGAAAAATTTGATTTTATTTCCAATAATGATGATTGTAATGTTATGTTCAATAGTTTATTGCGGTTTAAAAGATTAACTATTTTACACTTCTGCCTTTCCATTTATAATTTCCAAATTTTCCCAACCATCCTGCAACTACCATATATGTTACGTGCAAAGGTTGCAATGCAGCAAATTGCATAATACTAACTTTTCCAAAAAACGTTGCTGTTACTTTCATATACCTCCATTCAATAATTGTTTTTAAAGCCATAAATGCTAACCAAAAAATCAATAATTTTATATTAAACAGCCCTGCAAAAAACATTGTAAATAAAAGCAGATTAAATAAATAAACACCCAACAAAACTGGCAGTAAACTTTTATCTTCATATTTATCTGCTTTACTTGCCCATCTTATTCTTTGATTCAAAAAACTGCTCCAATCAGGCATTGGCTTTGTGGTAGCAATAGCATCTCTAGAAAACAAATAACCAATTTGTTTAGGATATTTAGATTTTATTTTATTCATCAATAACATATCATCACCACTGGCAATATTGTCTATTCCTTTAAAGCCACCAACTTCTTTAAACACTTTTTTATTATAGGCAAGATTGGCACCATTACACATACTGTGCAAGCCAATGCTAACAGTTGCAGCAGTTGCAGCCTGCAAAGCCATAAAATCTATATACTGAAAATTTGAGACAATTGATTTGTCTTTTGTAAAAACCACAGGAGCCGCCACCAAAAAACTATTATTCTTTATTATGTATTCATCAAACAACAATAGCCAATTCGGCTTTAAAATACAATCAGCGTCTGTGGTAATAATCCAAGTACCACTTGCTTTTTCAACAGCCATTTCAATGGATTTCTTTTTATAGGCGTTTAATTGTTTTCCCTCTAGTTCATACTGTAAGTTAATGAGTTTAATATTTGAATTTTTGGCCTGAAATTGAGAAATTATCAAAGAAGTGTTATCTGTTGAGTGATCATCAATAACAATAATTTCGAATAATTTTTTAGGATAATTTTGGTTGATAATAGATTGAAGACAACTACCAATGTTATTTTCTTCATTTCTTGCAGGAATAATAATTGAAAAGAAAATACTAGGCTGATGTGTTGATGTTGAAACAAATGGTTTTAACTGCAAAAACCATTTTCGGTAATTGAGTATCAAAAAACAATAAGGCAAAAACAGTAAAAATGTTATGGATATAAATACAATTGTCCACATAGCTTACAAAGAAAAGGTATTCAGCTGCACAAGCAATATTCTTGTAGCATAATTACAATTCCTTATTTTCGTGTTGATGAACGAAGTATATACAATTGGATGGATAGTTTTAACCCTTATTTTTATTGGATTTTTTGCCGGCTACGAAATTGCTTTTGTTAGCGTAAACCGCTTGAGTATTGAGTTAAAGAAAAAACAAGGCAAAGCAAGTGGCATTATTTTGGGCAAGTTTATGGAGTCTCCTGCCAAATTTATTGGTGCTTGTTTAGTTGGCTTAAATATTTTTCTGGTTATTTATGGTTTACTTTTCAGTGAACTGCTGCATAGCTCTATTTGGCACCCTTTGCACATAGAAAATCAATTTGTAAAGCTTGTAGTAGATGCAGCTTTTTCAACTTTGATAGTATTGATTTTTGGAGAATTTTTGCCTAAAGCAATTTTTAAAGGAAAGAACGATACACTACTTGCTTTTTTTGCACCAGTTGCTAATCTGTTTTATAAAATTTTGCAACCATTAGCTGCATTATTTGTAGATATATCAGAATGGATATTGAAGTATCTTTTTAACATCAATGTAAAAAATAAAACAGAAGCGTTCACTCACGTAGATCTTGAACATTTTATCAATCAAAATGAAGATCACACAGAAGATAATCCAGAACATAGTAAGGAATTATTAAAAAATGCAATGAGTTTGCCTTCTTTAAAAATTAGAGAATGTTTAGTACCAAGAACAGAAATTGAAGGTGTTGATATTAGTGCTTCAATCAATGAAATAAAACAGCATTTTGTTAATACAAAATTGAGTAAATTGATTATTTACGATGAAAGTATTGATGAAATTAAAGGCTATGTACATCAATTAGATTTATACAAACGTCCAGCTTCAATTCAAGATATTTTATTGCCAATTCCCGTTGTTCCAGAAAGTATGGGTGCAGCAGATTTGATTAATAAATTTACAAAAGAACACAAGAGTATTGCTTGGGTTGTTGATGAATTTGGAGGCACTGCTGGTATTATAACAATGGAAGATTTATTAGAGGAAATTTTTGGTGAAATTAAAGATGAACACGATGTTGAAGAGTTTGTTGAAAAACAAATTAGCCAATCAGAATTTATTTTTAGTGGAAGATTAGAGCTTGATTATATTAAAGAACAATACAATTTATCTTTCCCAGAAGACAGCGAATCTGAAACCCTTAGTGGCTATATTATAACAAGGCACGAAGCTATTCCTGCTGCAAAAGAAAAAATAGTAATTGATAATTATCAGTTCGATATTTTAAACGTTAGTGATACCAGAATTGAAATGGTAAAAATGAAAGTGTTGAGATAATTACAATTTGAAACCAACAGTCATCATTACATTTTGAACATTGCCTGTTTGCACTGCATAGGTGTTGGCTTTATCATTTAATCTATAAGGAAATTGAGCATCGTTTAACATAGATTGAGCAACAGATAAATCAATAAACATTCCCTTGCTTCTATAGCCAATACCAGCACTTAATACCAGTTTGTCAGCTTTAATATTATCATCTGCATAAGGACTGCCATAATATACAGCACCAAGCCTTACCATTATTGGGTCAAACTTTAATTCTCCCCCAATTTTAAAATTTACATTGCCTTTATAAACATTTTTAACAGAGCTATTCAATTCTTTGTAATAGGTTTTAATCACATCTCCATTCTCACTAGTCTTGCTAAATCTGGCACCACGGTAGTTTACAAATTCAATATCTGCACTAATAAAACCTCTTTGTTTTTTTGTGTTTTCAAGTTCACTAAATACATAGCTAGCACTTGCAATTACTCTGTATGGCGTAGTCATTGTATATTTTCTTTCTCCCGCTTTATTATCGTTTAAGTTATCACTACTTTCACTTTTTGTTCCTGCATAAGCTTCGGTATTTGTAATCATCGAACTTCTAATTTTATCTGTAAATCCAATTACTTGTGGTGTATGAAAAGCCAAACCTAAACGAACATTATTTGTTGGTTTAAAAATGGCACCAAGTTTTAAACCAAAACCAATACCAAAAGAACTCAAACTCTCTTTATAATTAAAATATGAAAAATTGTTATTTGGGTTATTAGTAGCATCGGTTTCACTGTAAGTTAAATCTCTTTTATAACTAATAAATGGAATGGTAATACTACCTCCAACATAAACCCTATCATTATAATTGCTAGCAAAACCCACTGCAAGTTCGTGATAGCCACCACGAGTTACAGCATTATAATCTTGATTAACGCCAGTAGAAATAGGAACCAAACTTTGATAGCCAATAAACTTACCAGCAGCATTGGTTGCTGTATCAATCAAGTATGTTCTAAAAGCAAGGGAAGAGCCAAAAATATAATTACTTAATGCAGAATTTGTGTCAGCATTGTCTCTGCTTAATTCTTCTAAGTATTGTTCACTAAAACTGCTGTAATTATTAAATCCTTTAAAGCTAATTCTATTGTTATAACTTGCTAATTGGTTTAATGAAAAGGAGAATGCACTGCTTTTTAAGCTTTCTTTTTTGTATGGATTTGCTGAGCCAAAAACCATTCCAATAGTTCCGTATCTAAAAATGCCTTTATCGTTGCTGCGTAAAGAATCTCTATAATTAAATTCGTTATTATTTTTCATTCCCCCAATTGTAAAAACCATTTCTTGTGTTTTGTATAAACCAAGCCCTGCTGGGTTAATATTAGCAGCAGTAATATCTCCTCCCAAACTTCCCATTACACCACCAATAGCTGTATTTCTAGCTGTACCATTTTGTGTAAACCAAGCAGTTCTTAAAGCATCATCTGGTGCTTGTGCAATTAACGAATATGAAATAAAAAGGGTTGATATAAGTAAAATCTTTTTCATAATAAAATAGACCCCTAGCCCCTAAAGGGGAATAAGGAATTGATTTAAAAGTGATAAATAAAATTTCTAAATTTCTATTGTATAAGCTCCCTTTAGGGTTGGGGTATTATTATCCTCTTCCAGCTCTTGGTTTGCTGCTACTGCTGCCACTGCTATTAAATCCTCCACTGCTGCCACCTGTATTGCTACTTGGTGTAGATGGGTTGCTTAATGTTCTTACAGGAGCACTCCAAGTGTCTCCATTGCTCGAGCTTTTTGTTCTGCTTACTTTTCTATCGTTAGAAATATTAGTTCCCTGAGAAACTCCTGTTTGTGTATTAGTAGAATAGTTGGTGTTATTGTAGTTCTGATTGTAATATGTTTTAATATTACTATAAGCAGATGTTTTTATAGTTGCTGAATTATAGTTTGGGGTATGATGTGTTGTGGCATTATTCCAACCATATCCATAATATCCATAGTTGAAATAAGGATTGAAGTATGGGTTATAATATCCACTATTATAACCATTGTAGCCATAGCTATAATAATTGTTCCAGCCACTATAATAACTATTGTATCCATAGTAGTTGTTGTAATAGCTCCAGTTTGATGGGCAGTGATAATATCTTGAATCATTCCAGTAACTGTAGTCATCAATATTGTTCCATAAATTACGATTACGAACTTTATGACGTAAGAAATAACTATCATAATAGCCATTACCATAATAACTATTATCACTGGCAATTGCAGTTGTACTTGTTTGTGGTCTAACCTCTTCCACAACAGTTGCAGGAGAGTAATATAAATCGTCGGGGGTTTGAGTTGTTTTATATCTCGATGTGCAAGATGATAAAACAAGCATCACTAAAGCGGGTAATAAAAATTTGCGATTCATATAACAAGTTTTAAAATGGATAAAAACGAACTTCCTACATTTGCTGCTTTCTCCTCACTTCTACAAAGTGATAACAAATATTCGACCATACAACGTTTTTGGACAGAAATATTTGTTAAAGAAAACATAAAAGATTTATTATCTCAAGATTTACAGATTTGAAGATTAATTAACTTGGAAATTATTTAAACCCAATTTTCAAATCTTCAAACCTCAAATCTTCAAACAAAAAGCAAATGGCAAAAGAATTAACATCAAGAGCAGCAGATTATAGTCAGTGGTACAATGATCTTATTTTAAAAGGTCAGTTGGCAGATTACACAGCCGTTAGAGGTTGTATGGTTATTAAACCTTATGGCTATGCCCTTTGGGAAAATATGAGAGATGTGTTAGACAAAATGTTTAAAGACACAGGACACGTAAACGCATACTTTCCTTTGTTTGTACCAAAAAGTTTGTTTGAAGCTGAAGAAAAAAATGCCGAAGGCTTTGCAAAAGAATGTGCTATTGTAACGCATTATCGTTTAAAGAACGACCCTAGTAAACCAGGTAAATTAATGGTTGATCCTGAAGCGAAATTGGAAGAAGAATTAATTGTTCGCCCCACAAGTGAAGCAATTATTTGGAATACTTATAAAGGTTGGATTCAATCTTATCGTGATTTGCCATTGCTGATAAATCAATGGGCAAATGTGGTGCGTTGGGAAATGAGAACTCGTTTGTTTTTGCGTACTGCCGAGTTTCTTTGGCAAGAAGGGCACACTGCACACGCCACAAAAGAAGAAGCAATTATTGAAACAAAAAAGATGTTGGAAGTATATGCCGACTTTGCTGAAAACTGGATGGCAATGCCTGTAATTAAAGGTGTAAAAACTGCCAGTGAACGTTTTGCTGGTGCAGATGATACTTATTGTATAGAAGCTTTAATGCAAGATGGCAAAGCATTACAAGCTGGTACATCACATTTCTTAGGACAAAATTTTGCCAAAGCATTTGATGTCAAGTTTAGTGATAAAGAAAATAAACTGGAATATGTTTGGGCTACAAGTTGGGGTGTTAGCACAAGATTAATAGGTGGTTTGGTAATGGCTCATAGTGATGATGATGGTTTGATTTTGCCTCCAAAAATTGCTCCTTTGCAAGTAGTAATTGTTCCTATTTTTAAAAGTGATGAAGAGCTTGGAATGATTACAAACAAGGTAAACGAAATAATGCCAGAACTAAAAGAATTAGGCATTAGAGTAAAATTTGATAATAGTGATGCTGCAAGACCAGGATGGAAGTTTGCACAATATGAATTGCAAGGTGTGCCAATACGTTTGGCAATTGGTGTGAGAGATTTGGGAAATAATGTTATTGAAGTAGCTCGCAGAGATACCAAAACAAAAACATCTGTAACGCTTGATGGTATTAGTTTTTATGTCAAAGCATTGCTTGAGGAAATTCAATTACATATGTTTAATCGTGCAAAACAATATCGTGATGAACATATTACACCTGCAAACAATTGGGAAGAGTTTGTAGATATTTTGGATAACAAAACTGGTTTTGTTTCTGCACATTGGGATGGTACAGCAGAAACCGAAGAAAAAATTAAGGAGCTTACCAAAGCCACCATTCGTTGCATACCTTTAAACAACGAACAAGAAAATGGCAAGTGTATTTTAACAGGCAACCCAAGTAAAGAAAGAGTGTTGTTTGCAAGAGCTTATTAATAGCTAATAATTTATGCTATATAATTTGAATCCTTCTAACTTTAACATTCAGATTAAATAATAAAAATGAAAAAAATATTCGCATTTATCATTTCTACCATACTAATTAGCTCTTGCTTAACAAATAAAATTATTACTGCAAGTTCTGCCCTAAATATTTCGGATTATATCTACAATAGCATTGGTGATGCTGTAGAATATGAGTATGGAACTGATGTAAATTTTTATGTAAAAAATGATGGTACTAAAGTTCTATTTCAAGTGAATAAAAGCATTGAAAGAACAAATGCATTACTTATTTATAAAAAATTTGAAATTCAAGGAGCAACAACTCCCTACCTAGAAGTAAAAGGTTATTTGTATAAGGGTGTATTTTATGAAAGGGTGAAAGCAGAAGGGACTTATGGCAAAAGAATCGTTCACGGCAATAAAATAAACATCTATCGTGTAGAGGTTGGAACAAGGCCAGAAAATATGGGTTATAATTACTATTCCCAACAAGGTGAAAACGGTGAATTACAACTTTTAAGTTCCGAAGATGATATAAGAAAATTAGTAGCAGATTGTTCTTTATCTGTAGATATAGTTAATAAGGGCAGTTTAGGATTACAAAAAACTGAAGGCAATCGTAATTATTTAAATAAAGCAATTAAAGTATATAATAACAATTGTAAACCATTGTAACTAGTTTTTTGTAACGCTCTTTAAATAACGAACAAGAAAATGGGAACTGTATTTTAACAGGCAACCCAAGTAAAGAAAGAGTGTTGTTTGCAAGAGAATATTAAAAGTTTAACCTAATAAATAAAACTAGAATGAAAAAATTACAGTTGTTAATCGTATTGATTTTTCCAGTTATTGTATTTGCACAACATCAGCAAAATACAGACTCAACAGAGTATTATGAGAAGCAGGTTAAAAACTTAATCATTCAAACTATTAAAGATTTAAAGCAATCTGCCAACTATCAACAAGCTCAAAGTAGTTTAGTTAACTATAATAAAAAGCATAATAATTATTTGGCATTTTCAATCTATGGAAGCTATCATAAAAATGATATTGCGGACTTTAATAATAGCATAAAAGCTAATGGGTTTAGTGAGATGAAAGATAATGCTGCTGGTATTGGTATAGCTATGAGCATGAAAAGAAAAGCTAACATTATTGACTTCAATTTCTTCAATACTACTATTCCTAATAAAGTTGTTAATCCTATTACAAATCAGGAAATCTCTTTAACTACTTTTGAAATAGTGCAATTGCAATATGGTTATGCAATTGTAAATACTAAAAGTATAACTGTTTATCCTTTTGCAGGAATAGGTTTTCGAAATTCTCAAATAACCTTAAAAAATACCCAGCTTATTAATCCTTCTGGAACAAATATTAGCAATTATGTTATAACACCTACTAGAGTATTCTCAACCTCTATGAAAGCTAGCTATCAATTGGGGTTAGGTATTGACATAAAACTTGGTGATAATAAGCAAGGAGATAAAACCACATTCTTGTTTGCTAAAGCGGGCATTAACAATACAATTGGGGACGAAAATTTTAAAATTGATGATTTCAAATATAACCCCAATGTTAAATTGAGTATGCTGCAAGTAGCACTA
>JANYEB010000156.1 GCA_025363355.1 Chitinophagaceae bacterium
CAGCAATTCCAGCGTAAGCCCCCATTTTATCACCGCTTGCATTCTCTGAAACAAATGTTAAAGTTGACTTATATTCTACGCCAATATATGATTTATAAAAAAATCCAACGAAACCAAAAACAAAAGTACATATCGAAATTATTACCCATTTAGACAAAATGTATTTCGATTTTAGCTTTAGTCTTTTGTATAAGTTAACTAATGAAATTTCATTCAATTGATTGCTCATATATAATTACTTCTTTAACAAATTCAATATTGCCACTATTACTCCAGCTAAAGCAGCAACTCCTGTAGTTACTGCAACAGTTTCGGCAGCAGATGTTTTCTTTTTTGTTGCTATTTTAGGCACTAAAATTTCAGAGCCCTCTTCTACTTTTGGGTAAGTTTTAAAAAACAAAAAGTGTTTTGTTTTTGCAGCAACGCCATTAGGTTTTAAAACATATACCCTTCCTTTTTTGGCATCATCTGTATAACCACCAGCCCTATCAACATAATAACTTAAATCTTGCCCTGCAACATAAACAACTTCTGTAGGGAACAACACTTCGCCACTTACTTTAATTTCTCTTTTTTGTTTTGGAACATTGATAATATCATCTTCTTGCAAATAGATATTTTCTAAGCTATTACTATCTGCTAATAATTTTTCTACATCTAATCCAATTTTTACTGTAGGATTGATGTAATCAGAATTTGCACTAGATGTGGTATCTTTAATTTGTTGCTTTAATTTTTTATAATAAATATCACTTGTATCTTTTAGGATATTTGTTTTGTTAACACGAGTAATACTTACTCCCTTTAAAAATGCTAAGTGTGTTAAACCACCAGAGCGATTTAATAAGCTACTTACTTTTTCATCTTTAGAGGCTAAAATATAATAGCCAGGGTAAAGCACTTCTCCATCTATTCTAACTCTAACTTGAGATTTATAACCTGGTTTTGTTCTGATGTTTACAATATCCCAGGGTTTTAGTTTGATGTCTTTGCCTTTTAAGTCAAGCTCTTTTTCGCTATTGATATTAATTACCTGTGCTATTTCATTTGACTTGGAATCGTATTTATTTAAATCTAATCTGCTGGCGATTTCAATTCTTTCAACAGATGAACCATCTGTAAAACCACCTGCTGCAAAAATTAAATCTTTCACCGTTTGATTTTCGAAATATGGATATTTCTCTGGCTTTCTTACCTCTCCTTGAATGGTTACAAAATATTCTTCTTTATAATCTTTAGAAATACCAATCATTACTTCATCATTCTTCTTAAGTTCAATATCTTTTTGTTTGCCATTAATAATTTCAATAGGGTTGAATGATAACATTTCCTTGCTATAATCATCGTTGGTTCTCATTATAACGCCACGCTGAATAAACGCTTCTGGCGTTAATCCCTCTGCGTTTGAAATAAGTTTGTTTAAGGTTAGTCCATTTGATAATTCATATTGCCCAGGACGATATACAGCTCCTTTGATATTTACACGATTTGCAAACCTATCAAGCACTTTACCAATTTCAATGATATCGCCATTTGTAGGTTGATATGTTGTGTATTCGGCTTTTATAACATCTTTAATTCTCTTCTCTTTATCTGTTGTTTGAATGATGTGGATGGATGCACTATAAGCACTTGGAGCAAACCCTCCTGCATATTCAAAAATTTTTGAAATTGGCTCTCCTTCTATTGCTTCAAAAACGGCTGGTTTATTAATTTCTCCAGTTAAAGTAATTAAATTTTTTGCCGATGGAATACGAATTACATCTCTATCGTTTAATCTTACATCACTTGTTTGATCGGCACTTAACAAAAATTTATAAGCATCAAACTTTGTTACAACTTTATTGTTTCTTACTAATTCAATATTTCTTAAAGAGCCAGTTTCATTGGGTCCTCCACAAGCATATAAAGCATTAAATAATGTTGCCAAAGAAGACAAAGTAAATGTTCCTACTTTTCTAGCATCGCCAATTACAGTAACTTTTATACTACGAATTTTTCCAATGCTTACTTGTATTTGAGATTGACCATTACCAATGCTGGCATAACCACTACGAATCATTTTATCTTTAATTCTGCGTGCAGCATTTTCAACAGATAATCCATTTACATTTATTAATCCAACATTGGGAATAGTAATATTTCCTTCGGGAGAAACTGTTAATTTTTGATTGACTTCTTGGTAGCCAAAGACATCAATCACAACTTCATCATCTGCACCAATGGTATAATTTTTTGGAGTAGGAATTCTTAGGTTTGGTTCAAATGTGATGTTATCATTATTAAATAAATCACCACCAAAAATGAAAGTTGAAAATGTTTTTTCTTTTAGCTTTTTCAGGTCTTTATCAAAACCTGTAGTATCAGTGCTTCTACCTCCTTCAAGTTGTTCTTTCTTGGCTTTAGCATCAATTTTTTTCTTAATGTCTGGAGTAATTGAAGACGCATCTAAACGTGCTAATCTTGCTCTAAGCTTCACAATTTCAGCTGCAGGGAAGCCACGTTGAATAGCCAATTGTTCTGCTTGGCTTTCGCTTAATCCACTTTGTTGAAGTTGTGCTTTGTATTGCAAAATTTCTTCATCGGTAAGCATATCTACTTTAATAGTTGATATATCTTTTCCTTTTAATAAATCTTGTGCATTAGCATTAATTCCTATAAAAAGCAATGCAATTACAAGCCACAAAAACTTGCAGTTTTTTATTTTATTCATACCTAAAAAATGAGAGGACACAATTAAATTTTGAGTGTAGTAGAAGTTTGGCTATGCAATATTTTTTGTTGTGTGAATTCAAAAATAATAGAAAGAGAAGAAACTAACGTATTTTTATTAAAATTAATCGTGTTTCTACTTAATAAATTGTTTAATTTTTCTAAGAGGTTTTAAGTGCAATGTAAACCATTTTGGTCTTAAACCATTAACAGTCCAGGCTCTTCTATCATTCATATTTGCTTTTACACGATTGTTCAAATTTTTTGTACTAGCACCACCAATTCTAAATAAAACCATTACTTTATTTAAGTATGATGTTTTCAATTTGTGCTTGTAAATAAACCTTAGCATCAGCTCGTAATCTGCTGCACTACCAAGTTCCATATTAAACATTCCATATTTTTCATACACTTCTTTTTTCACAAAAAAAGTAGGATGTGGTGGCATCCAACCATATAAAAAATCGTTTAATTTATAGTTGCCCGAAATCCATTTACGCTTTACTTTACTAGTATCATTTTGATCTATAAAATATAAATCGCCATACAATAGATCGCAATTTGTTGTTGCAAAAAGATTTGCCACTTGTTCTATAATATCATTGCTTGCATAAAAATCATCACTATTTAAAATGCCAATTACATCGCCACTTGCTTTACCAATCCCTTTGTTCATTGCATCGTAAATGCCTTTATCTTTTTCAGAAAAAACAGGACCAACGTGTTTGCTATTTTTTACAACATCAAGTGTATTATCTTTCGATAAGCCATCAATAATTAAATGTTCAATGTTGCTGTATGTTTGATTAGCTACACTTTCAATGGTATCTGCAACTGTTGCTGCACTATTATATGTTGCTGTTATGATGGATATTCTCATTAAACTACGACTACTCTTTTTCTAATTTCAACTGCAGGATTCCCTGCATAAATTGTATTTGCCAATAAATCTTTTTTTGCAATTGAGCCAACTGATAGAATTGAATTTTCATTGCAAATTACGTTTGGACACACTATAGTTTTTGCTCCTATCCAAGCTCCACTTTTTACAATAATTTTACCTGTTTCTAAATCAAATGTTTTCTTTTTATAATTATGATTTCCTGTTAACAAAAAAACTCCTTGCGAAATACAAACATTATCTTCAACTACTACTTCATCTAAATTATCAATCCAAACATTTTCGCCTATCCAACAGTAGTTTCCTATGATTAATTTCCAAGGAAATTTTATGTTAATTGATGGTTTAAAAACCACACCATTTCCAATTTTTGCCCCAAAGAATTGTAATATTTTTTTCTTTAATGATGATGGATATGGAATTGATGATTTAAAAAAAATAATACTTATCAATATCCATAGAATATACTTTGGTTTTGATGCTCCAACTTGCAGCGTTGGTGTAAAAGTGTTTAATTCCTGTGCTATCATCAATTCAAGAATATTTGATTGTAATCTGAAACTAGTTTGGGATTATTGATATAATCATTTGCCACTTTCCAAGCACCTTTGCAATAGGAATCAAATGTTTGTTGTTGCCAATTTGCAGCTTCTTCTATAAAAGGAACAAATGAATTGGGTTGTATAATATCAACTTCCCAACCAGCTTTTTTTTCATTTAAACTTAACCAAGGTGTTTTATTGCTAATTAATACTGGACGACCCATCATAAAAGATTCAAAAATTGAATGTCCAAAATTTTCGCCTTGTGTTGGCAAGCAATACAAATGATGTTTTTTAATTAAAGGCATTACTTGGTTTGGTGTAATTTCTCCAACATAATTTGTTGTAATATTTTTGGGGAATGTTTTAATAATGGCTAAACATTCATCCCAATAGTTTTTATCTTCTGTTGGACCTGCAATGGTTAATGCAATATTTGATTCAACATTTTTCAAATTTTGCAATAAAAGCTTCAGATTTTTTATATCAACAATTCGTGCAATAAAAATCAATTTCAATTCACCTTGTTTTTTTTCAATTGATGATAAAATTGGCTGCTGCAAATCGGGTAAATTATTTGCAACTGAAATATTTACATTGCCAAAATATTTCTCAATAGTTTCTTTTTCTTGTGGAGTTGTTGCGTGAAAATGTACTTTTTTATGAATGCCAAACACCTTAATAATGGCTATTACAATTCTTTTTTTACGATATGTTTTTTGATAGTGTAAAGCACTTTCAAACAAAGCTCCTCGTGGACATTGCACTATTTTTATTTGCTTAAAATTCCACCAAGAAATAAACAGTGGTTGCAACACAAACCAAAAACTCCAAATATGATTTAGGTATATACTTTCAGGATTTACTTCTTTAATAACTCCATTTATCTTGGCTCTATTAAGATTGTCTTTTGAGCAATAATAAACTTGCACATTGCTACCTTCAATAGGCTTTATCCAAGTATTTGGTTGAATATTTTGATATGGTTTTGTTTCGTTTAAATCAGTATCACCAGTAAAAACAAATACATCAATATTGCTTTGCAATGCAATAGATAAATTGGTTACACTTTTTATGGGGCCACCTGCTTTGTAGCCTGGGTAAAACCAATCAGAAAAAAGAAGAAGTTTTGGCTTTTTTTCCATTTATACCAATACTCTTTTTTGTGGTTCTAAAACTAATTTTTCATCAACAATAAGAGTTTGATTAATAGATTTAATCTTAACCCTAAAGTAATTTTTATAGTATCTAACTACTAAAAAAAATGCAAAGGTTCCTTTAACCAACTGACCTAATGTTGTTTGTAACTCACAATCTGGTCTAACAGCATAATACAATATTGGAAAAAGGAGAAATATAAAAAAAGGAGATGTTTTACTCCAATTTCCAACAATTCTAAACACCAAGCAAAAAATCAATCCCAAACCAAAACAAAAAATACCCACGCCAAAAGTACCAAAAGCAACATATCCATCTGAAATTATTCCTAAAGCCATAGAAGTCCCATCTGCTATTGTATGACCAGAATATTTATTGAAAATTACTTTATCTCCAGAATTTAGTTTATTGGGTGCTAAAAATCTTGGTAATAATGCTGATTCCATATAAAGTACCAAAACATCGGTTCCTGCATAATTATTATACTTTTTTGTAAAATCGATTGTACTTGCAGCAATCCATCCTTGATTAATTCGGATGAGTGTAGATAAAATATTTTCTTTTGAGTATAAATCTTTAGTGTTTGATGTCTTATTTGCGACAACATCCGTAAAAAGTGTAGTAGAACTTTGTTTATCTTCAAGCCAAATCTTTTCTCTATAGTCCCCTTTAACATTTTGAACAATGAAGGCTATAAAGACAAATAAAATGCCAAAAAGTATTTTTTTTCTTAAAGTTATTTGTAGGTAAAAGGACAAGAATAAACCAAAAAAACACATCCAAATTAATAGGTCATGAAAGAATCCTCCAGATATTGCTACATAAAATTCATAAAATGCAACTATAGCAATCAATAACATATTTTTTTTTGAATTAATTACTATCAATCCAAAAAAACCCACATAACGTAAAGCAGATAGAAGAAGTACAAAAAAACTAATCTCTGTTGGAAGAGGAACTTTCATAAATATAAAGTGAAGTATTAGCCCTCCAATAACCCAGTTTTTTAATACTTTTCCATTTAAAATTGCTTGGGCTTTTAATAGTTTAAAGTTAGTCTTAAATATCTCAGTTTTAAAAAAAAACATACCAATGTGTAAGGACAGGACTCCAATAAAAGCATTTATAAAATATAAATCTATTGGGCAATTCATTTTGTATGATAAGAAATCAGCATCATTATAGTTATACAATATAGAAGGACTAAATAAATAATTTAACGAATACATCACTAAAGTAAACTCTCGAAATGCTATATGGTATTTTGAATTAACTATTAAGTTAACTATATATCCTATAGACATTATAAATGCAGCAGCCTGATATTGCCCAAATAAAGTACCAGCTATAGCAATTAAGAGAAAAAATATTATTTTACTTTCTTTTATCATTCTTTAGTTTATTTCCACTGAAAATTTTGCTTTTACGGTTTATGATGTTGGTTCCAGCAGTTTAAAATATTGTTCAAAATTAAAATATTGTTCAAAATCTGCCCTTGCTTGTTTAGACAAATCGGAATAGTTATCAATAATGTAACTTATTGACTTGTTTAAGCTTTCAATAGACCCATTTGTAAATACAACCCACTTGTAGTTGCTTAAATATTTTCTGAATTGTTCGTTATCATAAACTAAAATGGGTAAGCCGCAAGCAGCATATTCGTAAATTTTATTAGATGCAGTGCCTAATGTTTTGTTCATAACATCTGTTCCTTTATAAATAGCAATTCCAATATGACATGATTTAGTAATAGCTTGCAAATCCTTATATAGTCCAACACCAATCCAATCTACACAGTTTTTAGCATTGTTTGCAGTTGCAATTACATTTAATTCGTTTTTATATTGTTCTCGAACGGGTCCTTTAAGAACCAATTGTAATTTTTTTCCACTAACTCCTTTGTTTAACAACAATATAATTTCTTCAAGCGAATGTCCCTTGCTTATAGACCCTTGATACAGAATTTTAATAGTTTCTGCTTCTTCCAATTTGGTTTGTCTGGCTTGATTATAAATTCTGGTAGAAGGATAGTTTGCTATTAATGCATACTTTGTTTTTGGATTTAAGTTTGGGTAATATACAAGTCTATCATCGCTAGGCAATGTAAAATAATGCATTTTTTGCAATGCTTTTTGCTCATATTTAGCCGCTAACCAGCCAATAGAAAATTTACTATTTACATTAATTTCTGGTATATCATGATTATGATACCAACATTGTACTGTTTTTGGCAACAGCCAATTTATTAAATAATATGAAAATAATGGAATGGGATCGTAACTTATTAACCAATCAGTTTTTTTTGATTTTGAATATTGTAATACTTTAAAAGTAAATTTTAAGAATGCAATTGTTTTAAAAATCAAATTTTTAGATGCAGACTCATAAGGTGTTGCATAGCTTCCTATTTTAACAAATTTTATATTACTACCATTCGGATAATCTTCTTTGCAATTATTTCGTGTTACTACAATTAATTCATCGCATTTTTCTGCCAAATTATTAATAGCATTAATCGTTGGAGGATAAAAATCTGGATGAATATAGATACTAACTACAATTCTATTATATTTTTTCACTAATATTTTGTTCAATTCTTAAAGTACTTTCAAGGTTTCTAATACTTGTACAGCTCTGTCTTTATAGCTATGTTTCTTATTAATAGCTGCGTCTCTTGCAAATACCCTCAACTCATTTGCTTGAATAGGTGTTAGCGATAACAAGTAATTGATTTTAAATGCACATTCATCTAAATTTTTATATAAAAAAATTTCTTTTCCTTCTTCAAAAAAAAGTTGATGCTCGTTGGTAAATGGTGCAACTTGAATGCCTCCTATGCCTGGCACTTCAAAAGTTCTCATATTATGAGAGTTTTCATTATGAATTCTCATTAAATTAATCTGAACACGATATTTTCTTAGTGTCTTCCATTGCTTATCACCATAAATTGGTTCGTGTGGTATGATGTTTTTATGAGAAACAAATTTGTCCCAATCATTTCCAAAAACATCAATTAAAATTCCTGTAGAAGCAAGTTGTTGTAAAAAAGCTGCTCTTATTTTATCGGGATTCCCTAAAAAACAAGCTTTAATAATTTCTGTTTCTTTGGCACATTCATCAAATAATTCTTGGCTCATATCGTAAGCAAAAGGAAGAAAACCTGTTTGTGCTTTGTGCTTTTCCTTAAGTTCTTTTTGTATTTCTAAATTATAGGTAAAATGGTAATCATATAAATCAATGGAGTTGGTAATATTTGCATTACCACTGCCCTTGCCTGTAAAAACAAAGGGATTATCTGGGTTATAATTTACCAACTTTATACCTTGTTGCTTTACCCATTTTAAAGATGTTGGCGTTATTTCCATCCCTTTAAAAACCCAAATAATTTCGGGCTTAAACTCATTGACAATTTGCTTAAATTGGATATTTATTTTTTTATGAATGTTTGACAATCCTAATTTAAACAATACTTTGTTAGTGATATTTCCATTATAATAATAGTCATAAAATGCTGCTTGTGCTGTAAATCTTTTAGTATCAACACCTAGCTCATTCAAATATTTAAAATAAAAATTTTCTATCGAAAAAATTTTATCTGAGCCTACAATTAAAAGTTTCATTATTAATTATAATTGAATTTTTTACCTAATGCAACTGTTGGTTTTTCTATATAATTATAAACTATCCACGAAAACAAAAACGTAAATAACAAAGCTAAAATAGTTGTGCAGATTCCTAATATAGTACCTATGTTTTTAAAATATGTTGTTGCAATGACATTGAAAATACCAATAATTAAATAGTGAAATAAATACAATGAATATGATATTTTACCAATCCAATTTAATGCATTATTGGCTAAAATTTTACCATAAAAACTGTTTGGTTTTGACAATGCAAAAACAATGGCACATGCAAAAAATAGAGCAAATAAAGAGTTACGTATAATACCAATATCTTGATATTTTAAATATAAAAATGCACAAATTGCAACTGTGCTAATCATTATTAATGATATCTTTTTAAAATATTTAGTAGCAAATGTTGTTAAATTATAGTTACTATTTATCCACGCAATTAATACTCCAAATGATATTGCATCCATTCTGCAAGGTAACAGCACATAAGCTGGTATCCATTGACCTGGTGTTGTGTAATAAAATCTAAAAATATTTGCCAAAATTATAAAGAACACTAACAAAAAAGGGAGCCATTTATTTTTTATATAATAAATAATAAATGGAATTATTAAATAAAATTGCTCTTCAATGCCTATACTCCAAGTAACTGACATTGCATTATTGCCCATATTATTTAGTTGACCCATGTATACATTGTGCATCATCAAAAAATATGACCAAGTTGGAATTACATTATTACCTGCAACAAAATAATTTGTTTTGAAAAAAGGTATTGTGCATATAATAATAAAAAAAATAATTAGCAAATAGTAAGTTGGAATAATTCTTACAAAACGCCTTATATAAAAAGTAGAAAAAAATTTATTTTTATGTTTATTGGCTATTAAAATGCTGCCAATTAAAAATCCAGAAAGCACAAAAAACAGATCTACGCCAGCCCAGCCAAACGATGTAGCAAGGCAAAAAAATTTTGCAATTTTATCTGTTGCGTTTACTAATTGGTTATTTATATAATGAAAACTAATAACTAGCAAAATTGCAATAGCTCTTAGTCCATCAATTTGTGGAATTCGTTTCATTTTATACTTTTACTGTATTTCGCTATTTAACCTTTTCAATATTTCAAAATGACATTGTTGTTGAAATTTTCTGCTGATTTCTATTGAATATTTACCAAAAACTTTAAATTTATTTTCTTCAATTATTTTTATGAGTTGTTTTTGTAATTCTTGCAAATTACCGTGTTGATAAACATACCCATTTTTGCCAATTTGTACATCATCATCGTCTCCCCAACTGCCACTGGTATTTGCAACAACTACAGGACAACCCATATATATAGCTTCACTAATCGATAGAGAATGTGGCTCCACTAATGCTGGATGTACATATACATCACTAGCCGCATAAATTGCGGGCAAATCTGTAGGATTTACAAAGCCTAAAAAATGAACTTGATTATATTTAATGTTGGTTGCCAATGCTTTCCATTGTTCTTCCATTGGTCCACTACCTGCAATTAATAAATGAATTTTTTTTTCTGGATAAGATTGCTCAAATTGTTGCAATAATTTTATTAAGTGGTCTTGGCTTTTCCAATCAACCAATTTGCCCACAACAGATATTGCAATGTCTTGTGATGCAATGCTGTGTTGGTTTCTAAAATTATTTCTAAGTGTTTCTTTTTGCTCAAAAGCTTTGTCATAGCCTCTTATATCAATAGCAAAACGCATTCTTCGCATTTTACTTTTAGGTACTCCATAAAAGTTATAATACTTTTCGTTGGCATCGCCAACACTAAAAAAATAATCTACTTTTCTAAAGAAATTATATAAATATGGAAACTTTAAAACCTCTTTCCATAAAGGTCTTTTTTGCCTATGTTCAGCATCAGATATATAAGCAATTTTTACATTGTTGTTAATTGCCCATACTCTTGCACGTTTCGCTAATTTGTGAAAATATCCATAATGAACCAATAAATTTGGAGCAAATTCGTCTAGCTTTTTATCTAAATTCTTTGCATCTAAATCTAGGGTTGATTGAAGCGTTTTATCGCCATTTAAAAATTCGTGATTAAATCCATCGAGGTATAAATTATTCCATTGAACTTCTTTTTTGAAATTAGGATCAATGTACTTGACAGCACCAAGATTTGAACCAAAAAAAACTTTCAAATCAATACCATCAATACTTGCCCAACTTGCATACATAGGGCAAAAATGCTGCACTGGATGGGATATGACGATTGCTATTTTCACTAGTATTTATTGTAATAAAACAGAGATAAAACGGTTTTGTTAATTTCTATTTCACCAAGGATTTATTTAAATTCGTTTAGATATCTGTGTAATAATTCTTTTATTTATGTATTTGAAGTTTCACAATAGCTGATAAATTTCTCAATTTCTCTAATTTTATTTGAATATAAATTCACCAAAGCAAAATCTTTTCGCTTACTAATAAAATTAGGTTGATTATAGTGTTGCAAATTATTTACTACTTCTTTAAAAAGTTTTGGAAGTTCACTATTATCTTCTCTACTATTTGTCATTTCAATTATACCAGGCAAACTGGAGTAAGTTGTAATATTGTTAGCAATAACTACTTTTCCTGTACTTAAATATTCAATTATTTTATGATAATTAATACCATTAGATTGATCTTTTAAAATGTTGTAGCAAATTAAAAAGCCATCCATTCTTTGAAACTCTTTAGCTAATTCTTTTGGGTGCTTAACGCCATGTACTACAACATTTTTTACGTTTATCAATTGTACCATCAAATCTGCTGTCTCTATACCTTTTTCCCCTCCAATATTTGATTGATGTGGTTGATATGCCCCCCAAAACTCAAACGTTACATTAGGGTTTTCGCTAATAATTTGCAACAAACAGTTAATATCAATATCTTTTCTTAACCAATTGCCAGAGAGTCCAATTCTGACTTTTGATTCTATAGATTTATTGATTTTGTTTTGATTAAAAAACTCTTCGGCTAACCCATGATGTATAAAATGTTTTGGAACATTGAATTTATTATAAAAATCAAGAATCTCGGGTGCAATACTAATTATAATGTCAGAATTAATAGCAGAGTTAATTGATGCATTATTTTGCGGTTTATCAAAAGGGCTAAAAATTTTGTAAGCAGAACCAAAAGATTTCAAGGGATAGTAATTTCCTAAATCAAAACTCCATACAATATCAATCTCTTTGCCAATATTTTTTTCAATTTTTTTAATATGAAATTTCATTAAGAAATGAAAAAGCCAAATGAACTTAAACTTTAATTTTTTTGAAAAAAATATAGAGTGGTTAATAATAAAAAGCGATGGATGAATTTTACTTTCCACTATCTCAACTTCATTTTTTATATTTTTTTCACTTGGAGGATTTAAAAAATAAACGTTGTTTCCATATTTAGCCAATGCAATTGCATAATGATGTTTTGATAAATACATATTCCCCCAAGCTTGTGGAGAAATTAATAATACAGTTTTGTTTTTAAGTTTCAATTAATTATAAAAAGTTCTAATACAATTTGCTACGTATTCAATTTCTACTTCTTTCAACTCTGCATATAAAGGCAAACTTAAAATTTTATCTTCGATTTGTGATGAGACATTAAAATTATGACGTTTATTATTAAGGTATTGATATACTTCTAAATTAGGCAAAGCTTTGGGATAATGAATTGCAGTTTCTACTCCTTTTTTTTGAAGGTATTCTTTTAACTCATCTCTTTTCTCTACTTGTATTACGTATAAGTGAAATGTATGTTTGGTGTTATTTCTTATTTCAGGTATTTTTATTTCTTTTATACCTTTTAATTTTTCATTGTATAATGTTGCATTATAAATTCTTCGATCTATCCAATTTAATATGTATGGTAGTTTAACATTTAGAATTGCAGCTTGTAACCCATCAAGCCGGCTATTTATTCCTTCAATTTGGTGTTGATGCTTTTTTAGCGACCCATGATTTGCATACATTCTACATTTTTCAGCAAAAACGTCATCACTTGTAATAATACATCCTGCATCTCCATAAGCACCAAGATTTTTACTAGGATAAAAACTAAAAGAACCTGCTAACCCAAATGTACCAGCAAGTTTTCCATTAAATTCAGAAAAATGGGCTTGGGCACAGTCCTCAATTAAAGTGATATTATGCTTATCACAAATTGATTTTATAACCTCGATATTACACATCTGACCTTGCAAGTGAACAGCAATAACAGCTTTAGTTTTATCGGTTATTAAAGACTCTAATAAACTTTCATCCATACTATAAAAAGTTGGATGAATATCTACAAAAACAGGTTTTGCACCAGTTTGAGTAATTGTTTCTGAGCTAGATATCCAACTATTTGCAGACGTAATTACTTCATCTCCAATACCAATACCTAGCATTTTCATTATAATATATAAAGAATCTGTTCCATTGGCACAACTTATACAATGTTTTACACCATAAAGAGTTGCAAAATTTTTTTCAAACTCTTTAACATACTTGCCTCCAATAAAAGCTGTTTCGCTAATTACATTACCAATAGCATTGTCTATTTCTGTTTTAATAGTCAAGTATTGTGCTTTTAAATCTACAAAAGGTATATTGATGTTGATTGAATTTATATTTTACGTAAAAATTTTGCAGGGTTTCCTGCATATACCCCAGACTTTGTTATGCTTTTTGTAACAACTGCTCCAGCACCAATAACTACATTATCACAAATTTCTATTGGCAAAATAGTAGCATTCGACCCAATTGAAACATTATTTCCAATTTTTGTTACCTTCCATTTTGATTTATCTCCCAATGCAGGACTGCCATTACTAAACAAGTCGTTTACAAACATAACGCTATGGCCAATAAAACAATCGGTTCCTATAGTAACAAGTTCACAAATAAATGAATGAGATTGAACTTTTGTGTTATCACCAATAAACACATTTTTTTGAATTTCAACAAATGGTCCAATAAAACAATTATCGCCAATGGTGCAGCCATATATATTTAATGGCTTTATTAGCTTTACATTGATGCCAAAATTTACATCAAAAATTTGGCTCTCTTGAATTTTTGGTTGATTATTCAATTATATATTCTGTATTTTCTGATATATTTTCTCTATAATTTCAACAGTTTTTAACCCTTCAAAAGCACTCGCTGAAATACTAGCATTATTTGTTAAAACATTAATAAGATTTTCGTAAACTTTATCGTGATTACTCATTGAACCTTGATAAGCACCATAATTATTTGCAGTATTTCCGGCAGGCAGATCATCGATTTTATATCCTTCAATATTTTGATACTCCAGTTCATTTAAATATTGCCCACCAATTTTAACAGTTCCTTTTTCGCCAAAAATAGTTAAAGAACCTTCCATATTTTTATTGTAACTATTTACAGTATAATTTACTGTGCCAATTGCTCCATTTAAAAATTTTAGTATTACAACACCTGTATCTTCAAACTCAATAATATTTTGGTGTGCATAATTGGCTGTATAAGCATTAGCATCGATAATATCTCCAACCATCCAATATAACAAATCAATAAAATGGCTAAATTGTGTAAATAGTGTTCCGCCATCTAATTGTTTTTTTCCTTTCCAAGAGCTATTGTAATAAGCTGCATTTCTATTCCAAAAACAACTTAGCTGAACACTGTAAATTTTGCCAAGCCTTCCCTCATCAATTACTTTTTTTACAGCTTCTACAGGAGGATTAAATCTATTTTGTTTGATGGAAAATAACCCTTTATTACACTGTTTGGCTACTTGTATCATCTTAACACAATCTGCTGTTTTAATAGCTAATGGTTTTTCGCATAAAACATTAATACCAGATTGTAAACTTTGAATTGAATGTTGAGCGTGTAACCCATTAGGTGTACAAATGGCAACTACATCAATTTTTTTTTCTGTATTTAATAAATCTTCAATGGTATAATAAGATTTAGCATTGTATTGTTCAGCAAGTGCATCTGCTCTTTCTACAATAATATCACAAACAGCTACAAGATTTCCTGTTTTTTTTATTTGCTCAGCGTGCCTTTGAGCTATTCTTCCACACCCAACTATGGCAAAATTCAACATCGTTTTGTTTCTTGATTATACGCAAATGTATTATTTATAGATTTGCGTAATTAGCTTATAATTAGAATTTAATTACTGTAATGCGATAATATTTCTTGCAATGCAGCCTGAGTAGTTAAGGAGGAAACAAAATCAAAATCTGGCTGCCAACCATTTTGTTTAAGCGAAATAGCTTTATCAATAACTTTTGCTAAATCTTCATAATTGTCATATTCAAAAATAAATCCATTTTTTTCTTCAACAATAGCGTTTCTATTACCTTTAGATGCAGAGGCAATTACTGGCAATCCCTCATAAAATGAGTCTTTAACAATCATAGAATACATTTCTGGAAAAACACTTGGCAATATTAAAAAGTCATATAATGGCAATTGTTTTAAAAGTTCTAATCTATTTGTTGTTCCTAAAAAATTAAAGTCATATTCGGCTACACATTTATCAAAATAGTTTTTATCTGCAACATTGCCATAAACATCTAAGATAATATCTTTTGTATTTATTTTGTTCATTGCTTTACAGAGTAAATGAAGCCCTTTTTGTGGTTCTATTCTGCCAACAAATAAAATTTTCTTTTTAACCGTTGAATCCAGTTTTGTTTGATCAACTGTAGTAGTTTTTGTTATATATGGAATTTTAACAAACTTATTTGACTTGTATCCATTGTTGCTTAGCAACGTTTGAAACCAATCGGCATAAATAAATAATGAGGTGCAAGTTTCAATAGCTTCTTCAAGGTTTTTATTAAGTGCTATTACCTTCTCTTTTAATAAAACCGCTTTCGATGTTTTTTGTAGCAGTGGAGAGAATTTATTGATAGCAAAATTATACAAATCAAACCCTGCGGTTTTTTTATACCCTAATCTTGAAGCTATGACACATTTAACGCAACGTTCGTAAGAATTAAAAGTATTGCAGTCTTCAATATTGTAGTATCTAAAATCTCCTTTGTAGCAAGTTAAATATGGCAAATGAAATGTAAAAAAAACTTTAGAGCAATATTTTGCAGCTTCCTTAAACCATTTTGTATTAATCCCATCTTCGCCAGAATATTCATGAAAATGGCAGATATCAAATTCATTGTTTTGAAGAAATTCTTGAAATCCTTTAAAACGATTCACTAAACGAGTTACAGCAATTCCTTCATAAGTATAGTTATCAGATTCACCAATATTTAAGTATGCTACGGTTACATTATGGTTATTTTCTTGAAGAATTTTAGCTAACCAATGTGTATAGTTTTCCATACCTCCATTTTTTGTCGGTACATAATTTTCTAATACTAATAATATTTTCATTTAATTAAAATATGAGGTTTAGTAATATTGGACACTTTTCAAAAAATATTTTTTAGCTTTAAATCAAGATAATTATATGCCTTAATGCATTTACCTAACTCTCCTGTTTTAAGAAAGTATTTTAAAATATGTTTTGCATATATTTTTGAATTCTTATTAATCAAACGTTCTTTTTGCTCATTGTTTAATGGGCATTTAGGATTATTTAGTATATTCTTTAGTAGTGGGTATTCAACTAAAAAATAGCCTTCGTCAATTTTTCCTGCCCCAATATTGAACTCTTGTCCTGGATGTTGCCTCCAAAATACCAAAGAAGGTGGTAACTCAACAACATTAAACTGCATTGCAATTTTTGTCCAACACTCAACATCACCTATTAATCTTGTTCCTGAAAACATTCCCATTTCAACAAACGTTGCTCTATTTATTATTACTGCAGATGGACCCATATCTAAGAGTCCATATTCAAAATAGTGTTTGTTGTATGCTTCTGAGGGAGATAATTCAATAGGAAAAGGTAATAATGGGGTAATATTTCTAGATGTTAACCCTACAGCTGCTTTTGGAAATTTTTCCATAGCTTCAACCATTACTGCCAAGCTGTAATTATAAATCATATCATCGCTGTCTAAATACTTAATGTATTTTCCTTTGGCATAGCTAGCAGCTTTATTTCGATTATTATAATCTCCTAAATTTTTTTCGTTAATATAAACTGATATACGATTATCATTTGCTTCATAGGCTTTTGCAATTTCTACAGTTTTATCTTTTGATCCATCATCTACAATAATTAATTCAAAATTGGTATATGTTGATTGTAAGAGACTTTCAATTGCTTCTGCTATATATTTTTCTCTATTGTAGCTAGTCATTAAAACACTAACTAGTGGTTTACTTGTGGTTTCCATATTTTATAGATTGGGACTTTGTAGTTTATACCTTTAGATGCTTTTTTTTGTACAACTCAAAACGACTTTTTTTTATATACCCAATATATTCATAGTCTGATTCGTAACGAACACATCTGGTTTCATCTAACTGTTTCATTTCACTAGCAGGGATACCAGAGATTGTGCAATAGCCATTGATGAAAGATTTTGTAACTACAGCACCTGCTGCAACAACGGTAAAATCGCCTAATTCAACACCTGGCATTATCTTGGCACCAGCACCCAGCCAGCAATAATTACCAATTTTAACAGCAGCTAATACATCTTTTCTTTTATCATAAACATCGTGATTTGCACTTATAATTACCACATTAGGTGCAATAAAGCTATTATTTCCAATGGTAATTCCACCTCTGCCTTGTATATAACATCCTTTCATTAACCCAGGGTAAGTACCTGTTCCAATTAATATATTTTCTGCGTCATAAACTTGGCTAGACCAATGAACTGGCCAATATGCTTTTTTATTTCCTCCAAAATTTAGAACTTTTTGAAGAAACCAGAATGTAAGATTTACTGAGTTACCATAACCCTTTGTCTCTCGCAAAAAAGAAAAATATGGAATTCTTAGTATCATTGATATAAATAAATACTGTGGCTTCTTTAGCAGAAAACGAATTTTTCTCATTAAAAAACGTCTTTTATATTTTTTTTACTAGGTAGGGTAAAATTATAGGCTCCTGAGTTTTTAAGCATTTTAAGCAGGTAAAAAAAATTCTTTAAATCCAATACAAACAAAAACTTTACTAATTGTTTTACAAGTGCAAATTTCAAATCTTTACAAATGATTTTTAATTCATTTGTTTTTAGTGGTATTTCTTGACGTTTTGTTTTTAAAAAATTGTATTGACTTACTAAATATTTTAAATTTACTTGAGGATTTTCTCTGTTTTCTTGACTTTGCTGATCATTATGGTGTCTAAACCAAACTACTCCTTGACACATTAAAACCACAGGTGAATTTAGAGCTAAAATATGCCACAACTCAAAATCGCCTAAATGTTGCTTTCCAGTAAATCCTCCAACTTCATCAAACGCTTTTTTAGTGATAATTGATGACAATGGTGCTTTATGAAAAATTGATTTTACAAAAAAATTGTGCCTGTAAATTTCATTTATTTTTAGTTCAATTGGAAATTGCTTATCAATTAACTGCTCTAAAGAACAAAGTCCCCAACCAGCTTCAGGAAACCGTTCCATACATTTAACAAGAATTTCTAATCCCCAAGGATAGATTAAATCATCGGCATCAACATATTTTAAATACTTTCCTATAGCGTATTTTGCAGCTTGATTTCTATTGGGATAGTCTCCTAAATTTTTTTTATTTTGGTATACCTTAATTCTTGCATCTTTTTCCTCGAAAGATTTTGCAATTTCAACAGTACTGTCTTTAGAACAATCATCAACTATAATTAATTCAAAAACTTGGTACGATGATGCTAAAACACTTTCTATTGCTTTGGCAATATACTTTTCTCTGTTATACGCAGTCATTAAAACACTTACTAACGGCTGAGAATTCATTCTATCTTAAACTTCTTAATGTTTTAACCAAAAAATTTGGAAAATACGATCTATCTAACTTAGATAAAGGAAGTGGTTTAACAGGTTTTTTAGTGCGTTTTAATTCTAAAAATTGCATAAAAAGTTTAAAATAATTGTCTGCATTCAGTTGTATGTCGTACTTTTCTTTTGCAAGCTGGTAACAATTTTTTTGCATAGCTTTCAGCAACCCTCTGTTAGAATTTAGTGTCAAAATAAACTTTGCAAATTCTTGGGTATTATCAAGAGAACAACGAAATCCAAAGTTTTCTGTTACAATATCTCTAATTCCTCCCGGCAAATCATTTGTTATTGTAACTACTCCATTCGCCAAACATTCTAAAATAGAAACCGGTGTTCCTTCAAACGAAGTTGGGAAAACAAAAATGTCTTGATTTTTTAAAAGTTCAAAAACTTCATCGGTAGAATTAGGTTCATAAAAACTAACATTATTGCCACTTTTCCATTGCTTGTGTAATTTCTCTTTTAAAGGTCCCTTACCAATTATAGACCAATTAACGGTTACATTATTTTGTTGCAAAATCAACTCTATTTCATTCAATAGCATCACACCTTTTCCTTCATCTAATCTTCCTAGAAAAACTATGTTCAACCTTTCATTTTCCTGCTTTAGTGGAATTTGTTCTAATTGCTTCACCCCATAAGGTATATAAAAAATTCGATTCCCAAAATCTGATGGATTTGAAGCATATACTGCATCTGAAAAAAAAGATGAATGTGCTACTGCAATATCGATTCTGCTTTCAAATTGTATATTTTGTTTTACATAAAAAAAATCGTGCAATAGATGAAATATGGTCTTTTTATTCTTAAATCTACTTGCTGCATCAAGTGTTAAATGGTTGTCTGTTATAATAGCTCCATCTCTATTTCCCAACAAATCATTTAATCGTTTTTGAACAAAGTATTGGTTTTCTTTATATGAGTATTTAAAAACAATCACTTCATCGGCAACAAATTTGTCTAAAAATGGGGGACGATTATCTTCGTTGGCTTGCAGTAAAATCACTTTTGAATAGAAATTACTAATAAGTTTACTATTATTAATAATGTTATAGTTAAAACTAGTAACACCTCCCATACAATTGGGGAAAGTAAAAACTATTTCTGGTTTATTGTTCATTATTGATTGTTCTAAACCAGTTTAAATAATTTATGACCCCTGTTTCGAAATCAATTGTTGTTGAAAAATCAATTTCTTTCAATTTGTTTATTGATGAAACCCAATTTAAAGGATCTCCTTGTTTTATTTTTCCAGAGAAACCAATTGTTTTTGCTCCATTAAATTGTTTTTCCACAATTGATGTCAACGATTTAATGGTAGTTTCTACTCCACTTGCAGCATTAAAAACATCGCAATTAAAAGTAGATTTTTTAATAATTAATTGAATTAGTTGAACAAGATCTGCAATATGTATAAAATCTCTACTTTCATTTCCTGTTCCAAATAAAGTTATATTATCTGAATGCTGCAGTTTTTGACAAATATCCCAAAGCAACTGCTTTTTCAGTCCATTTCCATAAACAGAAAATGGTCTTAAAATTGAAATTTGCAATTGGTATAAGTGATGATATTCTTTGCAAATTAATTCACTTATCATCTTATGATATCCATAAGGTGATAATGGAGACATTGTGTCTGATTCTTTAACTGGTAATTGTTTAGGATTACCATAAACAGCTGCACTAGATATATGAATATATTTACAAGTTGGCTGATATTTACGAATGGTATCTAAAGCTTTGATAACTGCTAGCGAGTTAGCCTCGAAATCGCTTATTGGATTTTCTACAGAAAATCCAACATTCCCACTGCCAGAAGCATTGATACAAACATCAAAATTATTCTCTAAAAATAACTTCTCAAAATCTGATGAAAGAATTGAAATTTTTTTATAATGATACTTTTCTGTATTAAATTCTACTAAATCACAACCAAATACCTCAAATCTATGTGAAAGGAAATATTGAACAATATGTGACCCGATAAAACCTTGTGAACCTATTACTAATATCATTGTGATTGTTTATTGTATGGATATCATTTTAAATAATTCCTTCCAATTTTTTTGTACCGAATACAATTAAGGGATAAGATTTAATGTACAGGTACGCCATATTGAAAATACTAATAAATGCTTTTACAGGATGATACCTTAACCTATGTTTTAGTGAACCTAGTTCTTGCATTATTTTCAATCTTGTATTATAAAAGCAAATTAGCATTTTATATTGTTGCATTGGAAGAACGCCATTTTTAGCTTTTTCTTCCCAAACTTCGAAAGTTTTTTTTACTGATAGAGCATTTAAGCTAGAATCTTTTGAAGACTGGTTAGAATGTCTTCTGTATAAATAAAGACATTCGTTTAAGTATCCAATTTTGTTTTTTAATGCCATTTCTCCATATAAAATAACACCTTCTCCGATTCTTCCAAAACCAAACCTATCATCCCAGCCATTTGTTGTGTAATAAGCTTCTTTTTTCATTACAACCATTGGCTCTACCATCTTACACCAAAGAAGTATTGAAGTAAAGGATGTGTATTGTTCTGTTTCTGATATTTGATTAAACCAAAATCTTGTAGGTTTATATCTAAACCCCCAATTTGCAACACCAATAACTTTATCGTTTTCATCAATAGACGTGTGATTAACGTAAACAGCCCCAACATTTGATTTATTTTGCCAAAACTTAAAAATTTTTGAGTAAAAATTTGGCAATAAAATATCATCCGAATCTAAAAAATGTAAATATTTTGAATCTGAGGAAATATAATCTAATCCCTTTTTTCTAGCACTAATTACACCTCCATTTTCTTTTTTAACCAGTTTAATATTGGCATTTTCAAACGCCTCAACAATTTTGGCAGAATTATCTTTACTGCCATCATCAACAACTATCAACTCCCAATCAATAAAATCTTGATTAATTACCGAATTTATTGTTTTAGCAATAAATAATTCGCAATTATAACAAGGTATTATAATACTTAAAAGGGTCATATTATATGTTGTTATCCTTTTTAAGTGCAGCAATTTTTGATTTTTGAAACACTGCAATTTCTGCATTGTACTTAAAAAATGATTTTAACAAACCATATATTCTATATTTTAAGAAGTAATTGTGAACAATTTCACTTGATGCCCCTTCCTCAGGATTTTTAAAAAAAGATTTAATTCCATTTTCTTTTTTCAATAGATTTAAGATACTAAGGTAAACCTGATACGAAATACCTGATTGTAAGTAAGCTTTAAAACCTTTTTTATTGCTAATGTATCTTTCGTAAGCATCAAATTTCCAACTACTCATTCCAAAATTTTTCATAAACCCCATAAAACTGACCCAACTAATTCTTTCTTTTGGCATAAAATGTTGTATAACCAAATCATTGGAGTAATACATTTTATATCCCAATAATTTCAATAATATAAAAAGCTCACAATCTTCTGCCATTCCTTCTGCTTTAATGCCACTAAACTTTTGTTTATAGTTTAGGGAAAGTAGATATTCTAGTGCAGCCTTTTTAAAAATAGACCCTGCTCCCCAAAGTTTATTATCTTCATAAGTAATATCTCCACTATTTTCATATTGTTTACCAACTGCCCAATAACTTGATACGCTTTGAAACCAAATTGGAGGTTCTGTTTCAAAAACACCTATTGATCTGCCACCAAGCATCGCAATTTTTTCATCCATTTGAAGAATTGGTATGGCAGTTTTTAAATAATCCTCAGGAAGCCAATTATCATCATCACACATCACAATATAATCGCCAGTAGCATTTTCAACTCCTAAATTCCAAGCATTTGTTTTTCCTGGTTTAGGTTGTTTTAAATATTTCATTGCAAAGGGATTATTAAACAATTTCCAGCAATTACTTACAACATCAAAAGTATTATCAGTACTATTATTATCAACTACAATCAATTCACAATTGATGCCAACAATATTAAGTTTTGCTAAATATTCTAATGTTGCAGGAAGCCTTTTAGCAGCATTATAACAGCAGATAATAATTGAAAAATTATCTATTTTTTGCATATAAGATTTTTCCGCTTTACTCTGTGGTTCTTATTAATTTGAACTTTTTTGCAATTTTATTTATTTTAAATCTTACTTTTTTATAAAAAGTGGGTTTTACATAAGGTTCAAAATTCAAATCCACATTTTTAAAAAATCCATTCATATAATCTACGGGCTGATAATATTTGAAATCTAAACCATAAGAATTCATATAATATCCAAGTATTATTGTTTCTAATGGTAATTGACGTTGGTGACTATTTAAAATTAGTGACTCTATTTCTTCTTTATTTTTGGGGTTAATAGGCCCCTCTAAATCGTAGTATAACGATTTACCCAACTGTATTGTATATTTTTTTGCATATACTGCCTCATAACCAATTGTAGAGCCCATTGTTATTACAACTTCAGCTGCATCAAGTAATGCATAGGAACTTATGTTTGATGTAGGGTGTAATATGGTAATATTTAAATTGTTTCCAAACTGCATTAATTTGTTTACGTATAATTCCCCTAATTCATTTGCATTTGGATGAATTCGAATATATAAGTGATGATTTTTGAACGTATCTTTTTTCATCATTGCACATAAGTACTCAATAATTTCTAGCTGATTTTCAAAATATGGGTTTTTCCAGCTATCATCAATACTTACAAATTCATCATCTGATGAAGTAAAATAGCAAATATTTTTTTTTGTAAAATCCCAGTTTTCTGGCAATAAGCCTTCCTTTTGTGCTTGTGTCATACTATGCCAAGAACCAATAATCCCTTTTCGTCTGTTTTCATAAAAATCATTAGAAATTTCTCTTTTTTTAGCATCATTTGGTTCATTTTTCCATAATTCTAATGCATTTTCCTTGAATTTTGAGATATTATGGATTGTATGATTTTTAAACAGTGCATATTTTTTATACGTAGATCCTCTTTCCATTAAGTAGCAATCTACTCCACATTTTTGTGCAGCTCTAAATAATGCCTTTGTATAGCTAAACCTTCCATTGAACACATATATCCGATCAAATTTGTGTAAATTAATTTGTTCAATGGCTCTGTAATATATTGCAACTGATTCTTGATAATTTTTAACTAACTGTTTTTTATACTCGTTCAAGTTAACGTGCGGATTTCGTGTTAAGCTAATTAAAGAACTCAACAACGACCATCCTATATCGTAATTATCTACAACTAATTTTTTTAATGAATCATAACTTTCAAAAAAAGAGTCATTAGGTATTTCAGTGCGCTCCGCCTGACTTAGATCTGCAGACAACGAGAGGTAATCCCATTGACGATATTTTTCTCTCGATAGCAGCATGATCAATATTCTTGTAAACGTCGATGTCTATCGCACCGAATTT
>JANYEB010000185.1 GCA_025363355.1 Chitinophagaceae bacterium
AAAAGAATGGAAAAAATTAGAATAGATTTAAACATACAAAACAAATTAGGAACTTATGTTGCAAGGCATTCTTATGCAACTACTCTAAAAAATAAAAATGAATCTACTCAATTAATAAAAGAAACTTTAGGTCATAGTTCAGAGCATACAACTGAAAGATATTTAGGCAGCTTTGCTAATGAAACAAAAATTGCAGTTGTTAATTTGCTTACTGAATTTTAATTAATCATAACTTGAAATACGAGTATGAAACCTGAATCAAACCAAAGAAAAAAGAAACTTAATCAAGTAGAAATAAAAGCTAAAATTGACTCAGATTTACTAAAGCGATACACTCACTTATTCCCAAGTAAAAAATCAATTGAATTTAAACTACCTGAGAAACATAACCTTAATAGGTTTCTATTTCATTCCTTGACATTACAAAAAGTTGATGCCGAAGGTAAATTTTCAATTGAAGGCTCATTAGGTGAAGTGTTATACTACCATATTCCAAGCAGCAAGCATAAGGAATTAATCAGTCTTTTCAATACTTTCAATATCCCTGAAGGTATGCACAACGATTTAACGGTTGCCTATTTAAGTATGTTCTTTTCGCATTGTTTGGCATTTTACGAAACAAATTTTAATGAAGAATTTGAAACCAATCAACGAGAATTATTTGCCTCAATAGATTTTCTCGAAAATTGTACAAACGATAAAATTGCACTTCGTGGTATTTCATTTGAATTTAATGAGGTACTTAGTGTTAATAATGATACAGGCAAAAAGGAATATGGCAATTTAAAGAGCAAGAAATTCAAAGGTTATGTTGCAGTACAGTTTATTGAAAGTATCTTAACTCTATATAAGCAATCTAAGGGTTATGACTCTTTTAATTCTCTATATGATATAAGAAAAAAGTATGGTAAATCTGATTCATTTATGGGTCACAAAAATGCGGAAAAACATAGTCAAAGTTATTTCTCAACTTTTTTGTTAGAATACTTAACAAATGGTTTATACAGTCCTGTGTTTCAATTTTTGGGTACACCAGAGTATGAGGCAGAAGTAAAAAAATTGAAAGCCTTATACTCTCGACGTAAGATATACTTGTTCATAGGTAAACTAATGAAATTGTCGGAGCTTTTGACTGAGAAAGAAAATGGGGTAGATGATGAAATTATAGAGGTTATTGAAAAGAAATTAACACCACTTTCAAAAGCCAAAAAAAGCAGAGTGCAAGGTATAAAAAATAGAAACGAAAACTCAACAGACGGCACGTATGAAATAACAAAATTTTCCGACCTTTTTTAAATAGGGAAAAATGCACCTCTTAAATTGATGACATTTTTCTGTATGCCCATTTTACTACGCTATTTTTCTTTGCAATACAACAAAAGAATAAAGCAAATGGAACAAGAGCAAGTATTACAAAAATTGGAGCAACTGGAAAAGCTCATCGTTAATCAAAGTATTCTACAAAAACCAGTTTTAAACTTTCAAGAAGCAAGTCATTATTTGGAAGTCAGCGAATCACATTTATACAAATTAACCAGTAAAAGGGCAATACCACATTTTTGTCCTAACGGTAAAAAATTGTATTTTAAACGTGATGAATTAAACGAGTGGTTGTTAAGAAACAAGCAACTTTCAGTTGCTGAAATTGAATTAAAACCACAGCAATACAATCCTCGAAAACAAGCTGGCAAATAAACTTCCTTCTCAAATTAATAATGGTGACGACCATTTATTAATTTCCCCACTATCACATTATTTAAAACAATCCTTTTCGCTTTATGCTAAAGCGAACAAGTAATCTATTCACAAATAAAATAGTAATTTATGTTACAAAAGCAACATACTTGTACCTTAGGTTTGCCCAAAACAAACCTAAGGTATCAACCAATAAATAATAAAAAAAATGAACTCTACAATGCTTGGGGCAATTGGTTAAACACATTTACTTGGCAATACTTTACCACACTTACAACCAACTACCCTCTTACAATGTATTCGGCAGAAAAAGCAGTAAACAGATTTCTAAATGTAGCAGAAAAAGAATTTGGTAGAACTCAAATATTTTGGGTTGCCGAGCCATTCGACCTTTCACACAGTTACCATTTACACGCCATCATTAACTTCAATATAATTCCTTTACAAGATACTATGCACAATGAAATTCGCAAGTTTTGGTACAAAGTAAACTTTGTTAAAAAAAACAGGGGTATTCACAGAACACTTGTTCAAAATTACGAAAAAGAAAAAGGGGGTAATTTCTATATTGCAAAGCACTTTAACAAGCACAATACAAATTTTGGTTTTTCGATAGATGGTATCTAATCGTACTGTAATTATTGCATTTTCAGCTTTCAACTCACAAAACAATTAATTTCTCTTTAAGTTTGTCCCTGTTATTATAAACTACTTTAGTTTGTATATAACTCTTAAAAAACGAACAAACTATGTTGGATAAACTGCCCTTGCAAAGCAACAACCTTATTAGACAAAATATAGTATGTGTTGCAGAATACTTACAATTTGGAAATAGGCTACTTTTACCAATCCTTTTTAATTCTATTAATTACTCAAATAATTAGATTGAATTAAAAATCAACTAACAAATAATTCCACTAGTGCTATAATGAGTACAGACCTTAATTTTTTTACTAACGAACCTGGTCAAACTTTACTTGATAGGTTTAAAGCAACACTAACAGATACCCAGTATTTTGATGTGTTGGTTGGTTATTTTCGTTCAAGTGGTTTCTTCCAGCTGGCAGAAGTAATAGAGCCAATTGATAAGGTAAGAATTTTAGTAGGTCTAGGTATAGATGAAGATGCTTATAATACAGTAAATCAATATCAAAACCAAACAACCCTAGACTTTGAATCACATCACAACGCTAAAAAAGAGTTTCAAAAAAACTTAGTTGATGAGATTGAGAACTCAAAAGAAATTGATGAAAGATTAGAAATTGGGCTTACTCTTTTTATTAAATTTCTTACTACCGAATGTGTAGATAATGATACTGATAAAAAAAATAGAGGAAACGGAAAAAAATTAGAAATAAAAGCCTACCCATCAAAAAATATTCACGCCAAAGTTTACATCAGTAGATACAAAAGCAATATCAGTCATATTCAATTCGGTTCTGTAATTACTGGTTCAAGCAATTTTTCTTTATCTGGTTTAGTTGCGAACAGAGAATTTAATGTTCATTTAAAAGACAATAGAGATATTGAATTTGCACTTGACCAGTTTGAGAAATTATGGAAAGATGCTATTGATATTTCAGAAGAATTTGTAGATGCTGTTAGCAATAAAACTTGGTTAAACGATTCTATAAAGCCTTACGAATTATACCTCAAACTTATTTACGAATATTTACAAGAAGACATAAACCTACAAGACAAGTTCGAGGCTTTTCTGCCCGATGGTTTTATGAAATTAGAATACCAAGAACAGGCAGTAATACAAGCACTAAAAAAACTAGAAGAATTTAATGGTGTATTCCTTGCTGATGTGGTGGGTTTAGGTAAAACTTTCATTACAGCACAATTACTGCAACAATTACGTGGTAGAATTTTAGTCATTTGCCCACCAGTTTTGCAAGAATATTGGAAAGAAAGTTTGCAACAATTTATGGTTTCTGCCAATGTGGAATCATTAGGTAAATTAGATTCTATTATACAAAAAGGAGTTGATAAATACCAATACATTGTTGTTGATGAATCTCACAGATTTAGAAATGAGAATACACAATCCTACGCTGATTTAACAGATATATGTCGTGGCAAAAAAGTAATCTTAGTTACTGCAACCCCTTTAAATAATAGCATTGACGATATTTTTTCTCAAATAAAATTGTTTCAAGTACCCAAAAGTTCAACAATTCCTGGCGTTCCAAATCTCAATAATTTCTTTAACAAATTGAAGAAACGAATTGATGAAACAAAACCCAAAGTATATAAAGATGAAAATGGTGTGCCTTATCGTATTAAGGAAGAAGAAATAGCACACAAGCAAACCATTAAAGAAGTTTCAAACCTAATAAAAGATAGAATTTTAAAGCACGTAATGGTAAGGCGTACTAGAAAAGATGTTGTTAAATATTTTAATAACGATATTAAAAATCAGGGCATCACTTTTCCTGAAATGCAAGACCCTCAAAAAATAGTTTACTATTTTAAAGGAAAAACAGAAATAGCCTTTAATCAAACCATTACATTATTGCAAGGTTTCAAGTATTCAAGGTACACACCTATTTTATACTATGTTGGCAATAAGGGAGTATCAGAATTTGAAAAGCAGCAACAACGTAATGTTGGTGGTTTTATGAAAGGTATTTTAGTGAAACGCCTTGAAAGCAGTTTTTATGCCTTTAAAAAAAGTGTTGACCGCTTTATAGCTTCTTACGAGAACTTTATCAATATGTATAAAGAAGGTACTGTTTACATTAGTAAGAAGGTGGATGTTTATGACTTATTAGATAAGGATGATTTAGAGAAATTAGAAAAATTAGTTGATGAAGAAAAGGCACAAAAATATCTTTCAAAAGATTTTGGTAAAGACTTTCTACCACATCTGCAACACGATTTAAAATCACTAAAACAAATTCGTGATATATGGCATCCCATTAACGAAGACCCCAAACTTGAGCAATTTATTAAAGAACTAAAATCTAATAAAAATCTCAAAAAAGCCAAGTTGGTGGTATTTACTGAATCTAAAGAAACTGGAGATTATATTTATGAAAATTTGATAAACGAATTTCCAAATCAAGTAATTTTTTATTCAAGTAAAGGTGGCAGACACAACGATAAAAAATTGGTTTCAAAACACAATATTTCTCGCGAGTTAATAAAAAATAATTTCGACCCAAATCAAAAAGAACAGTCTAATGATTTACGTATTTTAATAACAACCGATATTTTGGCAGAAGGTATAAACCTGCATCGTTCTAATACATTGATTAATTACGACCTACCTTGGAATCCAACAAGGGTATTACAAAGAGTTGGGCGTGTAAATCGTTTAGGTACTAAGTTTCCAGATATTTTTATTTACAATTTTTTTCCAACAACACAGTCCGATGAACATTTAGGTTTAGAACTCAACATCACCAATAAAATTCAAATGTTTCACGATATTCTTGGTGAAGATGCCAAGTATCTTTCTGATGGAGAGGAAATAGGCAGCCAAGAATTATTCGATACTTTAAACAACAAAAAAGCATACAGTGGCGAAGATGAAGAAACAGATTCTGAATTAAAGTATTTAGAAATGATTCGTAAAATCAGAGATAAAAATCCTGAACTATTTGAACGCATAAAAAAATTGCCAAAAAAAGCTCGTTCTGGATTTAAAACTAATATTGAAAATGATGCTCAATTAGTTTCTTTTTTTAGATTGGGTAAGCTAAAAAAGTTCTATCAAAATATAGAAAACAAATCCATCGAGATTACTTTTTTTGATGCAGCTAAAATGCTTGAATGCAAACCAGATACTGAGAGAATTAAAATTCCTTCTAAAAACTATTTTGCTTTACTTGAAACCAATAAAGCCAAGTTTCAATTAGATTCTACCATATCAGATGAAGATGAATCAAGTGGTGGTCGTTCTAATTTAAAATATATTGAAACGAGAATGAAAGACAATAAATTTAAAAATTGTAAGCAGTTTACCGATAGTGATGAGGAATTTATAAGTGGTGTAAGAAATATGATTACACAAGGCACAATTGCAAAAAAAACAGCCCAAAACATTAAGAAAGAATTTGAACTAACTATCGAGCCTTTAGCAATGTTTGCAATATTGCGTAAACACATTCGTAGCATTGCTGTAGAAGAAACACAAAACGGCAAAAACAGTTTAAAAAGAGAAGTCATTTTATCAGGTTACCTCACTAACAAATAATGGAAAAATTAGCAGCCATAGACTTAATAGAAACAACTTTTAATACAAGTTTCAACTTAGAGCAATACACTTTGTTTTTGCGTAACCTGTTAAACGATTATGATGATAGCAAAGAAAGAGAATGGGCTCAGGGTAATTATATTTACGAATCTTTTAGAGAGCATATCAATCGCTTTAAACGCTTGGGTATTTATACAGACCCCGAAGGAAACGAAATGGAATTATTGGTAATAGAAACCAAAGCCACATCAAAGTTAGAACGTGCAAGAACCTCACTTAGAAACTTTGTAATAAAAAGGCTAAACGATAAAAACAGAGACTATGCTTTAGCTGCATTTTATAGCAAAGAAGATAATGGTGACGATTGGCGTTTCTCGTTCATTAAAATTGAACACGAAAGTTATAAAGACCAAAAAGGAAAAGTAAAAACCAAAAAAGAACTAACCCCTGCAAAACGTTATTCTTTTTTGGTGGGCTTGCACGAACACGCCTACACTGCACAAAAGCAACTAATGCCTGTGTTGCAAAACGATTATAGCAAACCCGAAATTGACGAACTTGAAAAATGCTTTAGCATTGAAAAAGTTACACAAGAATTTTTTGAACAATACAAAGAACTATACCTTAAACTGGCAGAACATATTGCCAACAACAACGCTATAACAAAACTATTAACAACAGCCCAAATACATAGCAATCGTTTTACAAAAAAGCTATTAGGGCAAATTGTATTTCTTTATTTCTTGCAAAAAAAAGGTTGGTTAGGTGTGCCTAAAAACGAAGTTTGGGGCAAAGGCGAAAAAAAGTTTATGCAAAACCTTTACACAACAGCTATTGATAAAAAGCAGAACTTTTTTAAAGACTATTTGCAATATCTTTTTTACGATGCACTCGCTAAAAAACACAACGACAATGGCATTGATAGTTTTTATAAAATTTTCAATTGTAAAATCCCTTTTTTAAATGGTGGATTGTTTGAGGCAGATTACGATTGGCAAACAGCCAATATTACTATACCAAACAGCTTGTTTAGAAACGATGAAAAAAATAAAGCAGGCGATAAAGGCACTGGAATTTTAGATGTATTTGACCGCTACAATTTTACTATTAAAGAAGATGAACCATTAGAAAAAGAAGTGGCAGTTGACCCCGAAATGTTGGGTAAGGTTTTTGAAAATATGCTAGAGGTAACAGAACGTAAAAGCAAAGGTGCATTTTATACCCCAAGAGAAATTGTGCATTATATGTGTCAGGAAAGCCTGATACATTATTTAGACAATGCTGTAAACGATGCTACAAGCAGCTTTCAACCACTTGATACCGACCAGTTAGGTATGTTTGAAGGAGCGACCACAAAAACAGGGCAAACCAAATTAGAAATACAACACAAGGGTAAAATTATTATACCTATTGCTGATATTGAAACCTTTATACACAAAGGGTTTTTAGCTACCGAGAATGACCAAAACATTATGATAAAGGCAAAGAAACTACTACATATAAGTTTCAATTGCCAATTGCTATTCGTAACAATGCCGATGAATTAGATAAACATTTAACCAGCATTAAAATTTGCGACCCTGCCATTGGTAGTGGTGCTTTTCCTGTGGGTTTGTTGCACGAATTGGTAACTGCACAAAAAGTATTGCTACCCTATTTAAGCAAACGGTATTTTACCCAAAAGCTAGAAAAAATAGAGTTAAGTAAAACAGCTTTTGAAACCGACCCCACAAAATATACTTACCGCATTAAAAGGCACGCCATACAAGAAAGCATTTATGGGGTAGATATTGATGCTAGTGCCATAGATATTGCACGCCTAAGGCTTTGGCTGTCTTTAATTGTAGATGAAGAAGATTTTGATACCATTGAGGCTTTGCCCAATTTGGATTATAAAATTGTAAGGGGTAATTCATTGATAGGCTTTCCAGAGGATTGGACTAGCCCAGCCTTTGATAAAATAGAAAAATTGAAGGAGAAATTTTTTGATGAAACTGATTCTTTGAAGAAGAAAGAATATAAAACTGAAATTGATAAGGAAATTTCTGACCGTTTATCTAGCTCAAAAAAAATCTTCGGTTATGAAATTGATTTTGATTTCAAATTATTCTTTTCAGAAGTATGGCATTATAAAAAAGGGTTTGATATAATTATTGGTAACCCACCATATATCAAGGCAAGGGACAGTCAACTCAAAACTGAAAGAAAAATAATAGAAACTCTTTTCACTACTACTTATAAAATGTGGGATACTTATGTGCCATTTATTGAACAAGGTATTAGAAAAAGTAATAACGATTACGGTATTTGCACAATGATAATTCCAGACACAATTGGTGAGGCTGAGTACACAAGAAAATTAGTTGAATACATTGATAAGAAAAATTTTTTAGAATCAATAGTTTTCTTTCCTAAGCAATTTGTATTTACATCTGCTTCTGTAAGGAGTAAAATTGTAATTGTTGGTAGATTGAAAAAAAAATATCCTTCAAAAAGAGTAGAATATTTAAAAGAGAATTATAGAGTATTACCTAATCAAGTTGAAGCTAATAAATATTTGTATGATGTAAGTAAAATTAGTATTGATTTTCCTGAATCTCAACTGTTAGGTAATATTTGTTATGTGAGTTATGGTTTGAGATTGAATAGTGATAAAGATGACCCTGATAAATTTACTAAAAAGGACTTAATAAGTGATACAAAATCAGACATCAATATCAAGAAATATACTGAAGGCAAGTACCTTGAACGTTATAATATTAAAAAAACATTTTGGCTTGAATGGAACACAGAGAGATGCCCAAACAAATTAGTAAGAGCTACATTCCCCGAATTATATCAACCTCAAAAATTGTTGTTAGCTAGACAGAAAAAACTAGCAGCATTATCTGAACCAGGTTTAATCTGTGACAATACAATTATTGTTTGTGTTCTTCATAAAGATTTGAAGGACGTTAATAATAGCAATATAAAAAAGTATTATAGTAACTTAACTCTCAAAAGAAGCGATGGTATAATTACGTCAGCTAATTTTGATTTAAAATATCTACTAACTCTTATTAACTCTTCTGTTGTAAGATATTTTCTAAAATACCTTACTAATGATAGAATTGATATTTATCCAGACGATTGGAAACAAATACCAGTTATTAGTTCAAAAAAAGATACTCAAAACATACTTATTAATTTATCTGATTATTTACATTTCTTATTAAATAAATTCAGTTCCGAGATTTTAATGATTAATTATTTTGATGCAGTAATTGATTCTATTGTATTCGAGCTTTATTATAAATCAGCAGTTGAAAATTCAAAA
>JANYEB010000206.1 GCA_025363355.1 Chitinophagaceae bacterium
GCTGCGGGTGCCATTTTATATTATTTAAAAGAAACCGAACACCCCAACCTGCAACATATTACTACTATTCAAAGAATTGAAAAAGATGATTTTTTATGGATGGATAGGTTTACCATCAGAAACCTTGAAATCCTGAATAGTAGTTCTGGCGAAGGAAATAGCTTACTAAAGGTTTTGGATAACACAGTCTCTCCAATGGGAGCAAGGCTATTGAAACGCTGGACTGTATTGCCTTTAAAAGATATCAATAAAATAAATGAAAGGCTTGATGCTGTTGAATATTTTATTAAAGATGTAGATAATAGAAATAAAATAACAACAGCAATTAAAGTTTGTGGAGATATTGAAAGATTGGTAAGCAAAATACCAATGCGTAAAATAAATCCACGAGAAGTAATGCAATTGGCAAAAGGTTTACAGCAAGTTGAAGTGATAAAATCAATTTGCCAATCTGTTGCAAACCCTTATTTGCAAAGACTTTCAGATGGATTAAATACTTGCCAATTTATTTGCAATAAAATACAAGAAGAATTAAATGAGAATCCTCCAATTGCTGCTAATAAAGGAGCTGTAATAAAAGCAGGTATCCATAGCGAATTAGATGAGTTGAGAAATATTGCAAGTGGTGGGAAAGAATTTTTACTAAACATTCAGCAAAGGGAGTCTGAAAAAACAGGCATCAGCTCTTTAAAAATTAGTTTCAATAATGTATTTGGATATTATTTAGAAGTAACCAATCTGCATAAAAGTAAAGTGCCTGCCGATTGGATTCGCAAGCAAACATTGGCAAATGCCGAGCGTTATATTACACCAGAATTAAAAGAGTATGAAGAAAAAATTGTTGGTGCAGAAGATAAAATACTTGCTATTGAACTTGACTTGTATAGTAAGCTGGTATTGGCTTTACAAGATTATATAGCTCCATTGCAAGTAAATGGTAATATCATTGCTACACTGGATTGTTTACTATGCTTTGCTGATAATGCTTTAAGATATAATTATAAAAAACCACAACTTCATAATGGGTTGGAATTGGAGTTAACTGAAAGCCGTCATCCTGTTATTGAAAGAAATTTACCTGTTGGCGAAAGCTACATAACGAATGATATTGTTCTCAACGATTCAGACCAACAAATTATTATTTTAACTGGTCCAAATATGAGTGGTAAGAGTGCTATTCTTCGTCAAACTGCACTTATTACATTAATGGCTCATATGGGTAGTTTTGTTTCTGCCGATGCTGCTAAAATCCCTTTAACTGATAAAATATTTACACGTGTTGGAGCCAGTGATAATTTAAGTGGTGGAGAAAGTACGTTTATGGTAGAGATGAACGAAACAGCTTCTATCATTAATAATATTTCTCAACGCAGTTTAATATTGTTGGATGAAATAGGAAGGGGAACTTCTACTTATGACGGCATCAGTATTGCTTGGAGTATTGTTGAACATTTGCATCAATCTATCCATCAACCCAAAACACTTTTTGCAACACATTATCACGAATTGAACGAACTTGAAGAGAAATTGCCACGAGTAAGAAACTACCACGTTACCAATAAAGAGATTGCCAATAAAATTATTTTCTTAAGAAAACTTGCTTTGGGTGGCAGCACGCACAGCTTTGGTATTCACGTTGCAAAAATGGCTGGAATGCCACCTGAGTTGATTGCAAGAGCAAATGAAATATTAAAGCAATTAGAGGAAAGGCAGGAGTCGGGAAGTCAGGAAGTCATTGAGTCAGAAAATAACAAGAAGCGAGAAACGAGAAATATTCCTAACGTTGAAAATCTAAGTTCAAAAGTAAAATCACTTTCAAATACAAAAATGCAGCTTTCTATTTTTGATGCACATTCTGAAGTTTTTGATGACATCAGAAAAAAATTAACAGAAATAGACATCAACAGACTTACACCTGTTGAAGCGTTGATGAAACTGAATGAGATTAAAGGGATGATAAAGTAGGTATCACTTTGATAAAGGAAGCAGACTCTGCATTGCTATCTTTTATAAATGCTGAGGCAATATTCGTCAAGCCTTGATAATGCCAAACCTAATTGTTGGCTGCTACTTTTCGCTTCTGTCTTTATAAGTTTGCCTTTTTTCCAAGTCTCAATTTTAATAATCTTTCCTTTATCGTTTGAAAAATATTGTTTGTCTTGTGGAATGTCATTTTTTATTATCCCTTCAAACTGTGTGTTTCCATTTTGATAGTATTCTTTGAAAACACCATTTTTTAATCCATCTTTATATTCACCTTCACTTTTCACAAAGCCATTTTCCCAATACTCAATAAATTTTCCTGTTTGCTCTTTATCTTTATTAAAGGTTATTATGCTTTTCAATTCCCCTGTTGGATAATATTCAAATACTTTATCAAAGTATATTGTTGTGTAGGATTTTCCTCCTTCATTTTTTATTTCTTCATAGTTTCTATTGGTAAATGTTTCTAAAACTCCATTCACAAAATATTCTTGTCTTTGTATTAAACGACCTGCATTATAAAATTCATTCTCTAAAAGATTTCCTGTTGAGTCATAAAACTTGCTTTGTCCCACTTGAATATTGCCAAAATAATTTGCTACACTTTTCATCTGTCCATTGGCGTAGTATTGTTTCCATTGCCCATTCTTAATACCTTCTGCTGGTTCAGTAGTGTCTCGACCTGTACCACAAATACTTTGTGATATTGCCATTGAATTTGTCTTATATAAGGCTTTCTTATAAGTGCCTTCTGACTGTATATTTCCGTTCTCGTAGTATGAGATAAATGTACTGTCATAGGTGTTATTTTTTATAAACCCTTGCAGTTTGACTTTTCCATTGTCATAATACTTAGTCACTTTTGTCTGTGAAAAAGCAAAAAGATGTAAAACAATAAAAGTTAATATGGTTATTAGAGACTTCATAAGGTGGCAGCTAACTCGTTTATTGGCGGAATTGCAAATTAAAACTTTTGCAAAGCAACCCAAAAATAGGAGTATTGTTACAATTTTATTACTCAAAACCCCAAATCTTAACCCTTCTAATCTATCACTTTACCCCAAAATATTATCACTTTACCCACAGCAGTCCAAAGCTTTACCTTACAACATCATCCATTTAGACAAAAAAGTGTTCGGTTTGGGTTAAAACATCTTTCGTTAAGGTTGCCAACCCAAAGGTTTAGGTTCCTAACCCAAAAATATTATCAATTTACCCAAACACATCAGCTTTTTGCCTAAACGTTTAGGTATGTAGGGGCAAAAAATTAGGCTGATAACCTAAAACTTTGGGTTATTAGCCTAATAGCATCACCTTTTAACCTAAACTATTCGGGTTTTGCATCCTTGCTTTTCTCTGCACTAGCAGTTCTTGGAAAAAACTGCTTCATCTCGCCAACTTTTTCGTTAAAGCCAGGGGTATTAGTACCTAACTTGTACTGTGCAAACTGGTAATCTGTTAAAGCATCCTGGTAATTATCGTAATCGTGGGCAATTTTATAATCTGTTGCCATTCTAACAATGCTTCCCAAGCTGTTTAAAGTTTTATCAATATAGCTTCTATCGCCATAATCAGCATCAAACTCTGCCCAGTCTACATCAGGGCTTTGCAAAGCTGGCTGCGTATTGTGATAATCTTTAGCCTTGTTTACCAACAGTTTGTTTAGTTCATTAATGCTTCCATACTTTAATCTGTCGTTTTCATCAAAGTTGGGAGCCACAGTTTGTATTACGCCTAAAATAGCAGTAACGGCTGTGTCAATAGTTGTTTGCTGTGCTGCTGTTAGGTGCAGCTTACCTAAATTTTGTAATGGCATAAAAATGTTTTTGATTAAGAAACAAAGCTTAGCAATTTAATTGGCTTAAAAAAGGGGAGAAACCCCCTTTTTACAGGGGAAAATCCCCCTTTTTTTTAGGGGGTTTCTCCCCTTTTTTGTAAGGTATTTTTCCCCTATAGATTTTTGGTTGTACAATCATAATAAACAACTTACCCCTATTTTTACCTTATTAATATTATAAGCTATGAAGAAAATTTTTATTCTGTTAATGCTTGCAACTATAACTACAATAAGCAAAGGCCAAGAAAATAAGTTGAGGGTAATACCTTTTTATAATAATGATTCTTCTGATATTAACGGAGTCTTAAATCTATTGAATATTGATATTGTTAAGTTCAAACTATCTAAAGAATTTTATAATCATAAGGTGAACTTAGTAATTGATGAATATACAAAAGGAAAGATGAAAGAAGTGTATAATACTACAAGTTTGGTTTCAAAAAAGATTTCAGATTGGTCTTTAATCTTAGATGATTCTACAGCCAACGGTGATTTTGAAATAAGGTTTTATATAAGAAAAACAGACACCATTTTAAAACAATATTTCACTGTTGTTCGTGGTGGATATGAAAATTATTTGTATTTAAAAAGAGGCAAAAGTTATTCTTATAAAGATGTGTATGATTTAGATAGCAATAATTACAAAATTGTTCCTAGAGAAAAATTTCCTGTTTGGACATACACGCAGCCAGTAGCAAAAAAAGCACAATTACGCAAATATGAAAATGCTGATGAAGTGGCTGAATTTTGTGGCATTGGCGGTGGAAGAATTCCTTTTAAAGATTGGTACAAAACCCTAGGAATTGAACACTTCTTTATCTATAGCATTATAGTTGAAAAGCAGTAAAGTATTAACACTTGAACCCTTTTTTATTATTAGGCTAACGCTACTAGTGGCTCAATGAAAATAAAGTAATGCTAAAATTGCCTTATGGTTTAATCATCAACAAATGAGCATAGGTAAACACACCTTGCTCAATAGCGTCTGCTTGCCTGCCACTTTGAATGTAGTTGTTATATCTGATTTTTGGAACAAGTTTAAATGTATTTAAAACTGTTGCCAAGGGTTTTAATTGCTTAACAATTTTACGAAGATTTTTATAAGAAACCCAAACATTTTCGGTAACATCTTTATGTTGAAAGTGTATAAATCCTGCTTTTGTAGCATGTGATTGATGTTCCTCTAAAGTATCTAAATCTGGTATAGCCCAAGCATCAAAAATATCGTGTAGAAATTGTTCCTTGTCTGCTGTCATTGGTCTTGCTGGTCTTAGGTTTTCAGCGATTACTAATCGTCCTCCAGGTTTTAAAATTCTAAAAGCTTCTCTGTAAAATAAAGATTTATCTGGTGCGTGACATAGTGCTTCACAAGCCCAAACAACATCAAAACTATTATCTTCAAATGGCGTGTTTAAATAATCGGCAACTTTAAATTCGGCTCCAATAATGTTTTGTTTTTTGGCTAATTCGTAAGCTGTATCAACTTGCTTTTGAACAAGCGTAATTCCTGTAACTGCGGCTCTTCTATTTTGTGCAAGCCATAAGCTTGTATTGCCTAATCCACATCCTGCATCTAAAACTTTTATACCTTCTGTTACATTTGCCCAATCTGCCAAAACCTCATTCACTCTAAAAATGGCTTGCTCGTGTTTGGTAGCTTTTTCGTCGTAATAGCCAAAGTGCAGAGAAGGAGTGGTTTTTAAACCCCAGTTCCAAATAAAACTATAATCGAACTGTGTAGAGTTATAATAATCTTTTATTTTTTGTTGATGATTAGACATTCTGTGGTGATATAATTAGGACTTGCAAATGTAGTTGAATGATGATAGTTTTTTTTGATCCTTTTATGCAAATAAAAAACCCTTTCTGAAATCAGAAAGGGCCTTCTTGCAAGAAGTTATAATTGAATACAATTATTAAATTTCTCTTAGTGTTTTGGAGCTTCAACTGGAGCTTCAGCAGCTTTCATAGCAGCTTTAGCAGTGTCCATAGCAGCTTTAGCAGTGTCCATAGCTTTTGGAGCTAATGCAGCTAAAGAATCAGCAGTTGCTTTAGCAGCATTTGCTTTTGCAGTTGAATCAGCAGCTGCTTTTGTAGCATCAGCTTCTGCATTATTACAAGCAACAAAACCTACGATAGCGATTAACGCGAATACTTTTTTCATTTTTGATGAGTTTTAATTTTTTTAATTTCGGCGGCGAAAATAGGGATATTTTCGAATTGAGCAAATATTTTTCTACTTTTTTCTGAAAAATATTCTCAAAGGAACGCCTTTAAAGTCGAAATGTGTTCTCAGTTGATTTTCTAAATAGTTTTTGTATGGCATTTTAATATCATCTGGAAAATTGGTAAAAAATGCAAATGATGGAACGTGAGTTGGCAATTGAGTGATGAATTTTATTTTAACTGAATGTCCACGAACAACTGGTGCATGATAAGATTCAACAGCTTTTAACATTATCTCATTCAATTTCGATGTAGCAATTCTTCTACTTTTTGATTCAAAAACTTGTAAGCCAATTTCAATGGCTTTAAAAATTCTTGTCTTCTCTTTAGCCGATATAAATAAAACTGGAACATCTGTAAATGGAGCTACTTTCTCAAGAAGTAGTTTTTCATAATCTCTAGAAGTATTGGTTGCTTTTTCCATTATATCCCATTTGTTCACCAGAATTATAATGCCTTTCCCTTTACGAGTTGCCAAGCTAAAAATACTTACATCTTGTGCTGTCATTCCTTTTTCAGCATCAATCACCAATAAACAAACATCTGCTTCGTCCATTGCTTTAATAGCACGAATGATAGAGTAAAACTCTAAATCATCTTTCTCTTTATTTTTCTTTCTAATACCAGCAGTATCAATTAAAACAAATTCTTTGTTGTAAAGATTATAATGGGTATGAATTGTATCTCTTGTTGTGCCTGCAATGCTGCTTACAATCGTTCTTTCCTGACCAATTAAAGCATTCAATAGAGAAGATTTACCAACATTTGGTTGACCAATAATTGCAAACTTTGGAAGCTCAGTTTTCTCAACTTCTTCAATAAGTTCTATCTTCTCACACATTGCATCTAACACTTCTCCAGTTCCACTACCACTAATGCTACTAACATTGTAAATAGTGTCAAAACCTAAACTATAGAATTCTGTTGCATCTAATTGTCTTTGATGATTATCAACTTTATTTACTACAAGATAAACCGGCTTTGGTGTTGTACGTAACATTGAAGCCATATTTTCATCTAGGGTTGTAATGCCATTTGTAACATCAACCATAAACAAAATGGCATCAGCTTCGTCAATAGCTATTCTAACTTGCTTGCGAATTTCTGTTTCAAAAATATCAACACTATCTGGCACAAAACCACCAGTATCAATGATATTAAAGGTTTTGCCATTCCATTCAACAATTCCATATTGTCTGTCACGTGTAACGCCACTAACATCATCAACAATTGCTTTACGTTGTTCAAGCATTCTGTTAAAAAATGTACTCTTGCCCACATTGGGTCTTCCTACTATTGCTATTGTGTAACTCATACCCCTAACCCCTAGAGGGGGATTTTAATCCATCCCAAAAAGGAAATTTGTTTTAGTGTACTCCATCCCTACAAGGAGTATTTAATTTATTTTTTATAGTTCCCTTTAGGGTTAGGGCTTCTACTCCCCTTTAGGGGTTGGGGGTTAATACCCATATTCTTTTAATTGTAACTCATTATCTCTCCACTTTGGTTTCACTTTTACAAAAAGTTCTAAGAAAACTTTTTGAGAGATAAATGCTTCAATATCCTTTCTAGCAAGCATTCCAACTTGTTTTATCATCGAACCATCTTTGCCTATAACAATGGCTTTTTGTGTTTCTCTTTGTACAATGATATCTGCCTGAATTTTTACCAATGTTTCTTTTTCTTTAAACTCATTTACCATTACTGCAACGTGATAGGGAATTTCATCTGCAAATAGCTGATACACTTTTTCTCTAATTAACTCGCCAACAAAAAATTTAGTTGGTAAATCACTTAAATCATCTTCATTATAAAAAGGTACTCCTTCTGGCAACAATTCAATAATTGCATTCAACAATTTTGGTAAATGATGTTTGTGTAATGCCGATACTTTAATTAGTTTTTTTGCATAAGACTTCCCTTCAAAAAAGGTAGCAGCTTCGGCAATTCTACCATTATGTGCTTCATCAATTTTGTTTAATATTAATAGGGCAGGAACAGATAATTTTAAAGAAGAAAACATTTTATCCAACTCATCAAAATCATCATTTACATCTGCAATTAATAAAGCAATATCTGCATCTTCTAAAGCACTTTTTACAGCTGCCATCATTTTTTCGTGCAACTTATATTTCGATTCTATGATTCCTGGAGTATCACTAAAAACAATTTGATATTCGTTTGGCTTGCTTAAAAACCCTTTGATTCTATGTCTTGTAGTTTGTACTTTGGATGATACAATTGCTAATTTTTCATCTAACAATGCATTCAATAATGTGCTTTTACCTGCATTGGGTTTACCAAAAATATTTACGAAGCCTGATTTCATTTGCTGCAAATGTAGCCTTTGCAGCCTAAACAAGTGTTTTCAAGTTTGAATTAAGTGTTCTTTTACTTAGTTCTTAGAAAATGGATTAGTATAAAATGAGTTTTTTAGATAAGAAGTATCAGTTAAAGTTTTTAGAAAACTAATGAGTTGTTGTCTTTCTTTTGAGTTAATTTTAAAGCCTTCAATGAATTGGTTTTTGCTTGGATGTAATCTTCCATCGCCTTTAAAAGGCCCATCTTTTACTTCTCTGCCACCTTTAGAGTAAGAATTAATTACAGCATCAATATCTGGGGCACTTCCATCGTGAAAATAAGGAGCAGTTAATATTATATTTCTAAGGCTAGGGATTTTAAATTTACCAATATCATCTCTGTCTTTAGATTCATTATACAAACCATTATCATCATTTGCATATAAACTGTCCTTACCAATATTATATAAGCCAATATTCTGGTATTTGTTCATTCTGGTAAATTCTGGCTCATCAAAATCGTTACCACTATGGCATTTTCTACAGTTTAGCTTATCACTTAAGAACAGCTTCTTCCCTGCTAATTCATCTGTTGTAAAACTTGCTTTACCTTTTTCAACTAAATCATATTTAGCATTTTGGAACTTGAATGTTCTAACATAAGTTGCTATCAGTGTTTTTACAGTGATCCAATCTATTTTAGTTATTCCTTTTTTATTTAAGAGAGGGATATATTTTGCATCAGTAAAAATAAATTTTAAAGATTCTACATCAGTTGAATCATTTCCCATTTCAACTGGATGATTCCCAAATAATGGAATGTTAGACTGTTGTTCTAGTGATATAATACTTTCGGCTGCCCAATTATAGGTTTCGTTATCTGCCAAATTAATTAATGTTGGTGTGTTGCGTTTTACAACATCTCCAAATGCACCAACTGGCGTTCTAAAGCCATCTGTAAAAGCTAAATTTGGGATGTGGCAAGATGCACAAGATTTAGTTTTGTTAACAGACAATCTTGTATCAAAAAATAATAATCGACCTAATTGGGCTTCTATGCTTGGTTTATCAGTTACATTATTATTGCTAAAACTTAATAGAAATGATGAAACAAAAAATGTGATAATGATTGAATAAATTTTCATAATAATTCTGTAAATGCAAATTAATATTAAAACATAAAATTTAGTGGCACAATTTTTACTTATTTAAATCCAAAATAAAAAAGATTCCGTACTTATCCCTTGATTGAGGGATTGTTTACAGAAGTTAAACAAGCAATTTTTGCATTCTTAAATCAAAATTTATTAACAGACTATGATATTACTTGCTTTTACATTAATTATGGTGTTTACTCTTTTTTTAAGAGTATACAAAATAGTGTTACTAGAGAAATTTACAGACAATATTGATTCTTTTAATGTCAAATCTTCAACGGCAGTTGGCTATTTTGTCACCAAGGAACATTCTCTTTTTAAATTCTTTAAAAAGGCTCGCTTAAAGTTTATTTTTTCGTCGATATGCATTATGTCAATGTTATTATTTACCATATCTGCCAATGTTAGTATTTGGCCAAACGTAAAGGGGTTGTCTATGGATGATAAACAAAACAGTATTGCATTTAGAAACTTCAAAGGCAGTAGTTGTATAAATGAATTTACAGCTTTAAAGCCTGCATTAGAAACAGCAAAAATAAATAGCTATAACTCTGAAGATATCATTGGAATATTTGGTGAACCAAATTTATCAAATGCAGAAGGAACTATTTTTGAGTATAATTTATTGCCAGGAACGCTTGGTTGTAAAGGTGTAATTATTTTTAGAAATGATAAAGTAGTTAGTTACAGTATTGAAGGATGTAATTAGGAGGTATCATAAGATATTAAAAAGCCCCAGCAAAATTTTGCTGGGGCTTTTTAATATCCTTACTGTTCTAATTTGAATAAGCTATCTACAAATTCTTTCTTATCAAATATCAGTAAGTCGTCTATTTTTTCTCCAATACCTATAAACTTAACTGGTATTTTAAACTGATTAGCTATTGCTAAAACTACGCCACCTTTAGCTGTCCCATCAAGTTTTGTAATTGTAAGTGAGGTAACGTCTGTAGCTGCAGTAAAATGTTTTGCCTGTTCCACTGCATTCTGTCCTGTACTGCCATCTAATACCAACATTACTTCGTGTGGAGCACTTGGTAGCAATTTTTTAATAACTCTTTTAATTTTGCTTAATTCATCCATTAAATGGGCTTTGTTATGCAATCTGCCAGCTGTATCAATAATTACAATGTCATTTCCTTTTGCTAAAGCACTTTGTACAGTATCAAAAGCAACAGCACTTGGATCACTGCCCATAGCTTGTTTAACAATTTGCACACCAACTCTTTCGCTCCATATTGTTAATTGGTCAACAGCAGCAGCTCTAAAAGTATCAGCAGCACCAAGGACAACATTATGTCCAGCTTTTTTGTAGTTATAGGCAAGTTTACCGATAGTGGTGGTTTTTCCTACGCCATTTACACCAACAACCAGTATTATGTATGGCTTTTTATTAGCCGGGACTTCGAAATTTTTGTAAGATGTATCATCAGCATCAACTAATACATTTTGAATTTCTTCTTGTAGTATTTTATTTAGTTCAGATGTGCCAATGTATTTATCTTCTTTAACACGTTTTTCAATTCTATCAATAATTTGAATTGTAGTATCAATGCCAACATCTGCACTAACTAATGCTTCTTCTAAGCTATCCAAAACTTCTTCGTCAACAGATGTTTTACCAGCTATTGCTTTGGTAATTTTAGAAAAAAAACCTTCTTTGGTTTTTTGTAACCCAGAATCTAAATTTTCTTTTTCTTTTTTTCCAAACAGTTTATCAAAAAAGCCCATTGGTTAGATATTAGTATTAAAAATAAGTAGCTGCTTTATGCAACTAAAAAAAGCTTTCCCGAAAAATCAGAAAAGCCTTTAAATATTATTGAATGCTAGATTACTTAGCTGCTAAAAATTCAGTTACTTTATCTTTATAGACAATAGTTTCTTTAAAAGTGTAAGCACCAGTTTTTGGACTGCGTACAGATTTTATAACTTTTGTCCAGTTTTTTGATTCTGCTGCTGCCTTAGCATCTTTAATTTTAGCATTTTTTGAAGCTGCTTTTGCCATCTTTATTTAATTTGAAAATGTGATAATTTGATGATGTAGAATATACTAATCATTGACTAGTATGTTACACACTATTTAATTTCTTTGTGTACAGTTACTTTTTTAAGAATAGCGTTGAACTTTTTCAACTCTATTCTTTCTGGAGTATTTTTTTTGTTCTTAACAGTGATGTAGCGACTTGTTCCAGCTTTACCACTTGTTTTATGTTCGGTACATTCTAATATTACCTGAACTCTATTTCCTTTTTTTGCCATTGTTATGCGTTTTTTGGTACTTGAACCAGATTAAACAAATTAGATTTTAGATCCTGCAGCTCTCATATCTTTAATTACAGCAGCTAATCCGTTTTTGTTGATTGTGCGAATTGCTTCTCCAGAAACTTTAATTGTTACCCAACGATCTTCTTCAGCAAAAAAGAAACGTTTTGTTTGCAAATTAGGTAAAAATCTACGTTTAGTTTTGATATTAGAGTGCGATACGCTATTACCTACAATTGGCTTTTTTCCTGTAACCTGACATACTCTTGCCATAAATCTATAATTTAATCCGATTTTTTTTCGGATTGCAAAAGTAGGGGAGTAGATTTAATTAGCAACATTTAATTGATATTTTTTTTAAAATTTATTATTAAAGTTTTCAACAGCATCTTATAAAATTGATTTTCCACTTAAAGCACCACTAACAGCAGCATCCATAGCACGTTCTGCAAATGGTCGTGAGATCTCATTTAGCTCTTCTATTTTTGTTTGAATGAGGTTTTTATCTGTCATTGTTAAGGCTAATTGTAAATTCTGCATTGCTTGTGCCGTTTCAAGCATTTCATCTTTAGAAATTATAGCGGAATTTTTTGCTAAAAACTTTTCAGTAACAGAAAGAATTTGTTCACCTTCAGTTCTTGCTTCAACTAATGCACGAGTTGCAATATCGTCTTTGGCGTGAGTAATGCTTTCTAAAAGCATTCTTTCAACCTCCCCATCAGTTAAGCCATATTGTGGCTTAACTTCAATACTTTGCTCAACACCACTTCTTAATTCTTTAGCAGATACAGTAAGAATTCCATCTGCATTAATTAAAAAACTAACATCCACTTTTGGCAAGCCAGCAGGCATTCCAGGAATACCTGTTAAATTAAATTCAGCAAGTTTTCTATTGTCTTTAACTAAATCTCTTTCTCCTTGAAAAACAGAAATTCTCATACTACTTTGACCATCTTTTTGAGTAGTATATTGACGACCAACTTTTGTTGGAATCTTTGAGTTTCTTGGTACTAAAACATCCATCAAACCTCCCATTGTTTCTAAGCCTAGACTAAGTGGCGTAATATCTAGCAGCAAAAAATCTTTGTTATTACCAGCTAAAATATCGGCTTGAATAGCTGCTCCTAAAGCTACAACTTCATCGGGATTAATTGAGTCGTTTACAGCTTTGCCAAAATAAGAACTAACTGCATTTTTTATAAAAGGAATTCTGGTACTTCCTCCAACCATTACTATAGTATCAATTTCTGATAGTTCTACACTAGCATCTGCTACAGCCTGTTTGCAAGAATTAATTGTTTTTTCTACAAGTGATGAAAGTAAGTTCTCAAATATTTCTTTGGTAATTGATAGTTCAGTTCCATTTAAATCTGTTGAAAAAAATTCATTGAAACTAAGATGTTTTTTTGCTTCTTCTGCTTTTAACCTCAAGCTTTGAGTCAATGATTTATTACTTAATAATGCTTGTGAAATATTGTTCTTGCTAATCCAATAATCTACAATTTGTTTATCAAAATCATCACCACCTAAATACGTATCACCATTTGTACTTAATACTTCAAATATTCCATTGGTAATTCTAAGTACAGAAATATCAAAAGTGCCACCACCTAAATCATACACAGCAATTGTTTTTTCTCCATCAGTATTAATTCCTAAACCATAAGCCAAGCTTGCAGCTGTTGGTTCGTTCACGATTCTTAAAACATCTAAGCCAGCAAGTTTCCCTGCATCTCTAGTCGCTTGTCGTTGAGCATCGTTAAAATAAGCAGGAACTGTAATTACAGCCTTTGTTACTGGTGTTTTTAATATATGTTCTGCTCTTTTTTTTAATTCTTTCAGAATAAAGGATGATAAGTCAATAGGAGAATAAAATTTATTGTTCACCTGAACTTTTACAAGGCTTTCTGTATTATCATCAATGACTTTATAACTAAAAAATGAAGCATTATTTTTTATGTCGTTATAACTCTTACCCATTAATCTTTTTGCAGAAAAAATAGTGTTTGATGGATTTGTTTCTAGATGAGAGTGTGCTTCTTCTCCAACTATTACATTGTCATTTTCATCAAAATAAATGATGCTAGGAACAATGCTGTTGGCATTATATTCTTTTAAACAGACTGGTTGTTTAGTTTCAGGATGAACAATGGCTACAAGACTGTTGGTTGTTCCTAAGTCAATACCTACAATCATTTCAGCTTGTTGTAAACTACCTGTTGCTATGTTAATTGCAATTTTTGCCATAATTATTATTCAATATTTTTTGCAAAGTAATGCGTTGGTTTTGTTTTTTCTAACGATTTTGGGTAAAACAAAAGCCATCCTTTTTAGAGATGGCTTTTTGTTTATATACTCTTTATAGTTCTAAAGAGCTACTTACCTTTCCTTTATCTTTTTGGTGATCTTGAAGGGAATTTATTTCCTGATTTGTTTTTAACACTTGTTCCTTCAGGAGATCCTACGTGATCCATTGCACAACGGAAACCAATTGCACTGCTTGATTGATCTTCTTCTAAATAACGTCTAGTACCAGGACTTAACCAATATGCTTGGTCATTCCAACCACCACCTTTATAAACACGAGATTTATCAGAAATTAACGTTGTTATACCATAACCATAATTAGCAAAACTCATAGAGTCACCATCTAAGAAGTTAACAGCATAAGCACGTTGATAGTTTCTTCTATTTTTCAGAGCTGAATCGCTTTGATTCACCATAATGATTCTACCTAAACTATCTCTTAAATTTCCTTGTCCTCTTTTATAGTCAACAACTTGGAAAACGTTACCTCGAATACCAGCGATATCACTTTGATCATCTCTTAAAGGTCTGTAAACGTCAAATACCCATTCATTTACATTGCCAGCCATATTATAAATACCAAAACCATTTGGTGCATAAGTGTCAACTTCTGAAGTGTACGCTCCATTATCATTTAATCCTCCAGCAACACCCATATAGTCACCAGCACCTCTTTTGAAATTAGCTAAGAAAGCTCCTTGATTGGCACCTCTTCTTGTGTATCGCAGATTATCAAAACCATCGTTTTTCCAAGGATACATTTGTTTGTTTGCGTGAACTTCTTCTCCACGTTTGTTTGCATTCAATTTCTTTTGTGGATTTTGACCAATAAAGCCATAAGCAGCATATTCCCACTCAGCTTCAGTTGGTAAACGATATTTATTGAACATAATACCATCTTCAAACTTTACAGTTTTACGTGGTTTACCTTGAGCATCTTTTAAAGGGCTTTTACCACCTTTAACTTTTGGTCCAGGAGTTGCAGCATATTCCCCCATTAAATAAGCATCATTCACGAAGTTATCTTGACCAGCACCTTTTAATTCTTTTTTGATTTGAGTTTTTGGATCTAAAAAACCAGTTTTCATTAACTCTAATTCATTAACTCTATCTGTTCTCCACTCACAAAAGCGTTTTGCTTGTTTCCAATTAATACCAACTACTGGATAGTAGTTAAATGTTGGATGACGGAAATAATATTCAACGTAAGGTTCATTGTATGATAACTCACTTCTCCATACTAAACTATCTGGACGTAAAGCTGATAACATAGCTTCTTGATCTGGGAAAACATTTTCGTGCCAATACAAAAATTCACGGTAGTGAACGTTGGCAATTTCTGTTTTGTCTATGAAGAAAGAGTTTACGGTTGCTCTTTTAGGAACGTTATTCCACTCCATCATCACATCCTCTTGGCTTTGGCCTAACATAAAAGTACCGCCTTGAACGAATACTAGTCCTGGGGCAGTTTTAACATCTTTAGGTTTTGGCACGTTGAAGTTACCCTGATTTTTATCATTGTACTTCCAGCCTGTAACTGATGATTCTCCTTTTTTAGTACCGCCTGCAGATTTCTTACTACACGACACCATCACGCCTGATAAGGCTAACAATAAAAAGCAATTCTTTACAGCTGCTTGCATTTGCATAAATTGTAATTTAATTTAAAACAATAAAAAGATTGGGTAAAAATAAATGCTCAGAGGCGAATAATAAAATAAAATTTGTAATGTTAATTTCTTTTGCTGGTCAAAGATACATTTGACAATGTTATAAAAAAACTAAAATTTAGATTCTTTACAATTTTCTTTGAAATCGATGCCAAATATTTGCTTGCATTATTAAATATAAAATTAAGTCTTAAATGTTTTAATTATTAATTGTTAAAACAAAGAACTAGCCAGAACGTTTTAATGTCAGCTGGTATGATTGATATTTTCTATTCAATTAACTTACTAGTAAAAAAAATGTTCTTGAAATATAAAAACAAAGAAAATTTAATGTTGTGTGTTTGTATTTTTACTATTATTGCATTCTCAATGAATAGCAAGAGAAGAAAAACCCCGAATTATTCTTGCTTAAATATACTTAATGACTAAACATCTACGTTAACTTTTTTATTGGTTCAAGTTTCGATTAATTAAAAATGTATTTCTAATGAGAAAACGTATTTTGTTTTTTAGTGTAGCAACTATTTCTATTTTATTTACAAGTCAGTCAAATGCACAGTCATCTGTAACTGAAGTTGTAAACCCACGAACTACTGCAGTTCCTTTTCTTAGAATAGCTGCTGATGCAAGAGCTTCTGGAATGGGCGATATTGGAATTGCAACATCACCTGATGCAAATTCAAGCTTTTGGAATCTTGCTAAGTCCCCATTTTCTAAAACCAAAACAAGTATTGGTTTAACTTATGCTCCTTGGTTAAAGGCTTTAGGACTAAGTGATGTTTATTTAGCTACCTTAGGTTTTAACTCAAAACTAAATGATGGTCAAAGTGCTATTGGAGCTTCACTAAGATTTTTTAGCTTAGGTAATATTCAGTTTACAGATTATGCTGGCAATAATTTATCTCAGTTTAGACCAAGAGAAATGGCATTTGATTTTGGATATGCAAGAAAATTAAGTGATCGTTTATCTTTAGGTGTTGCACTTAGATACATCAATTCAAATCTTGCCACAGGTACTTATGGTGGAGTAAGCTATAAAGCTGGTAATGCAATTGCTGGTGATATTAGTTTATATTATGATGGAACAACTGAAAGCAATGGAGGTGGATTTGCTTGGGGTGTTACTTTATCTAATCTTGGTTCTAAAATTGGATACACCAATGACAATCAAATTAAAGATTATATTCCTGCTAACCTTGGGTTAGGATTTCAATACACTTACCCAATTGATGAGGCTAACAAAATAAGCTTTGCAACAGATATTAATAAACTTTTAGTTCCTGCACCACCATTAGCAACTAACAGTACTTACGACGATTCTCTTGCTTTGGTAGAATATAGAAATAGCAGTGTTATTAGTAGCTGGGGTAAATCTTTAAGTGATGGAGATGGACTATTAAAATCTCTACAAATTTCTTTAGGTGCAGAATATTCTTACAACGATCAATTCTTTTTTAGAGCTGGATATTTTTCTGAAAGTAGAACCGAAGGCAATAGAAAGTATTTTACACTAGGTGCTGGTATCAAATACAATGTAATGAACTTTAATTTTTCATATTTAGTTCCATCTGGTTCAAGTACTGCTGGAGGCACAAGTCCTTTAGCAAATACAATTAGATTTGGAATTTCATTTGATTTAGATCCAGAAGAATCTAAATAAATTTTAGTATAGTATTTTATTAAACCACAGATTTGCAAATTATTTCTTTGTAATCTGTGGTTTTTTAATGCAAAAAAATGTAAGTTTAGACATTAAACTTTAAACCTTAAACTATTAAACTTAATATAATGAGAATAGGCTCTGGCGTTGACTTTCATCAACTAGTTATTGGTAGAGATTTATGGATTGGTGGTATCAAAATTCCACATCATAAAGGAGCATTAGGGCATAGTGATGCAGATGTGCTATTACATGCGATATGCGATGCACTTTTGGGTGCATTAGCATTAGGCGATATTGGTACACACTTTCCTGATACTTCAAATGAATTTAAAAATATTGATAGCAAAATATTGCTAAAAAGAAGTATAGATTTAGTTAATGTAGAAGGCTATACATTAGTAAATATAGATTCAACATTATGCTTAGAATCTCCAAAAATAAAACCTTATGTTGCACAAATGCAAGAGACAATTGCAAGCATTTGTGGCGTTACAATTAAAGATGTTTCTATTAAAGCTACAACAACAGAAACTATGGGATTTGTTGGTAGAGAAGAAGGTTTGGTAGCTTATGCAACAGTACTGTTAAAGAAAGTATAATTACCACTCTGCTCTAGCACTTGGGTTTGCAGATAAATCTACAAACTCACTAGCTAAATATTTATAATAACCAGTGATAGCAATCATTGCAGCGTTATCTGTACAGTATTCAAACTGTGGAATAAATGTTTTACAGTTTAATTCTTTTCCTAAACTCTCAAAAGCATTTCTTAATCCACTATTAGCACTAACACCACCTGCTAAACAAATTTCTTTAATACCAGTTTGGGCAATGGCTTTCTTCATTTTTTTAATAAGAGTATTGCAGATGGTATGTTGAATAGATGCACATAAATCATTCAAATTTTCTTGGATAAACTCAACAGTTTGCTTTTGCAAAAAGTATAGCACTGAAGTTTTTAATCCACTAAAACTAAAATTAAGTTCAGATATTTGTGGCTCTGCAAATTTGAATGCTAGTGGATTTCCAAGCTTTGCATATTTATCAATTAAAGGCCCACCAGGATAAGGAAGTCCTAATAATTTAGCTGTTTTATCAAAAGCCTCACCAGCAGCATCATCAATAGTTTGACCAATAATTTCTAGGTTAGTAGGAGTGTGGGCAATAACAATTTGTGTGTGTCCACCACTAACAGTTAAACATAAAAAAGGAAAATTGGGTTTATCATCACCAATTAAATTTGCTAACACGTGTGCTTGCATGTGGTGCACGCCTATCAAGGGTTTATCTAATGCAAGAGCCAATGATTTTGCAAACTGAGTTCCTACCAATAAACTACCCATTAAACCTGGAGCTTGGGTAAAAGCAATAGCATCAATAAAATTTAAAGTTTGAGATTTAAGGTTTAAGTTTTGTTGTTCTCCAATTCCAGATTCCAGATTCCCAATTCCTAACTTACCATTAACCACTAACCACTCACCACTTTCTTCTAATGCCTGCTCCACCACAGGAACAATATTTTCAACATGAGCCCTACTTGCAAGTTCAGGCACAACACCTCCATATTTTTCGTGAATAGATTGTGTAGCAATCACATTACTTGCAATAATTCCGTCAATACAGACAGATGCTGATGTTTCGTCACAAGAAGATTCTATAGCTAAAATAATGGGCATTTTTGTAATATTATGATATCTTGTACATAAAAATTTATTTTACATTACTTAAAAATTAAATAACCTTATTTCTCATCGCATAAACTGCTAGTCCTACACGAGATTTTAGGTTTAACTTTTCAAACAAAGCATCTCTATAACTCTCTACAGTTCGTGGGCTACAAAACATTTTTTCGGCAATTTCTTTGTAGCTCATTTCAGTACAAACGTATTTAAAAAATTCTTTTTCTTTTTCGGTAAAATGAACATCAACATTATTATTTGCATCCTCATTTTTTATGTTGCTCAATATTTTTTGTGTAGCCCAATTAGGAAAATAAGTGCCATTTGCAACAAGCGATTTTAAGGCATTTTCCAACTCGGTTGGATGCACGTTTTTTATAAGGTAACCACTTGCACCTGCCTTTATCATTTTAATTAAATTAAGCTCATCATCCTGCATTGATAAAGCAAGTATTAGCACATTCGGGTGATGAGCTTTTAACCATTCGGCAGTTTCAAAACCATCCATTACAGGCATATTAATATCTAACAAAACAATGTCGGCAATATTTGTTTTTACTTTAAATCGTTCTTGCAATTCTTTGCCGTTTTCGCACTCGTATAACACTTCAAAATCGTTAAACTTTTCTATAATACCGCCAATAGCTTTGGCAATTAATATGTGGTCGTCTGTTATGGCAATAGTATGTTTCATAGTGGTTATGTATTTGGTATTTGTATTTGTAATGTAGTGCCAGCATTGCTTACAGAAGTAATGGTAAATGTGCCAGCAATCAATGCCACCCTGCTTTTGATGTTGTTAATACCATTGCCGGCATAAATTTTTTCTGCATCATAATCAAAGCCAATGCCATTATCTTTCAATATAATATCAATGTCTTGTTGGGTGTTGGTGAGGTGTAAACTAAGCTGTGTACAATTGGCATATTTAATAGCATTTTGAAAAAACTCTTGCACCACCCTTACTATAATTGTTTTTTTAATAACACTATCTATTGCTACTTCATCTATGTTGCTATTAATGCTATATTTTTTTGTTTTTTCTATTTTATTTATCTCTTTGATTAACAAAAATTTTAAACTATTTTCTTCAATGTATTTGCTGGTAAGGCTTTTACTTATATTTCTTAATTCTTGCAACGATTCGTCAATAATTTCTCCAATATTGATAATGGTATTGTTGTTTGTGGCTATATCGCTTTCTAAAATAAGTTGTTGATTGTATAAACTGGCAAGTGTAAGTTTTTGTCCAACATTATCGTGCAGTTCTTTACTCAATTCTTGAAGAGTTTGTTGTTGAATTTCTAGATGAAGTGTGGTAATTTTTGCTTTGGTTTCAAACGCTTCTTTTGCCTTTTCTAACTGGGTCTGGTATGACTTGTAAATAAAAGCCAAATTAAAAAAAATGCTGTCGGCAATTATACCCAATAACAAAAACTGTAACCCCTTAAAAATACTATAGTTAAACACCAACGAATCTAAATAAGTAAGAATACAAAAGGACAACATTAGTACGCTACCGATAAATAAGTATCTAATGTAAGTGTTATTTCTATTTTGCCAAAGGCGAAACAAAATTAAAAATGGTACACTGAGATATTGAGCCCAATAAAAAATATTGATATACGATTGAATATTGTTTGAAACTGAAATGATATCCAATTTCAATATTAATCTAAAAATAAAATAGCAAAAACTAAAGCTAAAATAAAGCCGAATGAAGTAAACAAATCTGTCGAGTTGTTGTATTTCGGCTGTTAAAATTTTATATATAAAAAAAGTGTGTAATAGAAACAATGGTACTTGCACCACATCAAAAATAAAGGTGAGTGCTACAAAAGCGGTAGGCGATGCAGGAAACACTTTAAGTTGTGTAAACACCACACTAACAATAAACAAAATTGCCAGTATGATATACGAAAAATAATACACAAAAACCCTTTGCTTAAACACTTTTAGCAATACAAAAGATAATATGAGCGATAGCACCAATAGCCCCACAGTAAAAAAACAAAGCGATTCTATAATTACTGTATTATTCATAAACTGGTAAACTACATTTTTAGAAGTGTGCAAAAAAAGGTATTATTCCTTTAAAAAAAATTGTTTATTAAACGATTCGTTTACCGTTGTTTAACGGTAAAGAATTAGTTAATCACCCCTTTTTTGCGACAACTGGCTGGTGCAAATTTGCTTTATTAACTAACAAGCCCTTCAACTTATACTAATAAAATTAAGGGGCAAAAAACAACACATTATGGCAACACAAAACAGAATTTCGGCAGTGTTAACCGATGCCGACAAAATTGCGATTTTAACAGCTATTATAGCTATTAAAACAAAACTCCCGTTTTTAATTTCCTTATCCCCAAAAGAGCGAAAGAGTTTGCGAAAAGCTGCCTCCAAAAGGCAGGGCTATGTTTCGGATGTGGCAGATGGTGTAAAGGCATTTCCTTCGGCAATGCCTGGCACTTTTCCTACTGCCGAGTATTTAAAAGATGCAAACTTATATGTGCCAATGGGCGAAATTTTGCCAGCTATTATGGGTTTGGCTTTAACGGTAGAAGATACAAGGATACAATTGGGTAGCGAATTAATAACAGCTAGCGACAATGCTTATGCTAGTTTAAAAAATGCTGCCAGATTGGATAGCAATGTTAAGCCAGCAGTAGAAAAAATTGGTGCAGGATTAAAAAGAAAAACAGCTATTAAAATAGCACCATAAGCAGTAATGTAAGTGGTTGTAGCTTCAAGGTGCAATGTTGTAGTTTATATGTTCAATATTATACTTGCGAACTACAAATTAGTAGTAAGCAAGTGCAAAAAAAAGTTTTTTAAAGCTGTAAATTGAACGGACGAACTTTAACATTGTACCTGCGAGTATGAATGTTGTACTAACAAACTACAACGTTGTTGCAAACCACTAAAAACTTGTAGCAGTGTGCTACCATATTGTACTAATGAACAACAAGTTTGCACTTAGCCAACACAACATTTAACCTGCGAAGTACAATATTGTGCTTATCAACTACAAATTGTTAGTAACCAACTACAGTTTTAAAGTATTTTACTACTAAGCTAGGTATAGTTAATAATAGATTGCACTTGCCTAATGTAGTATTGTAGCAAAACATAAACAATTAGTAGTATTTTCAAACGTAGTCAAAAGCACGGAAAACTTAATATTACTAAACGTAAAACACATTGATTTACACACTACTTTTACTACACCAATAAAATTAATTGTATGGATAAACACTGCATCTAAAAAACTAAAACCCTTTACGGGATAACAATACCTCACAAAAACAGGGAAGCCGAAAACTGTAACTAGAGTAGGCAAAACAATTAAATTTTATAAAATGAAAAAAGCTTTCATTGCGTTGGCAGGTATTAGTTGCCTAGGATTACTCTCTTTTATGAGTGCTAACCCACAACAAAAAGCTAGTAATTGTTGCAAAGTTACTAGACTACAACCCAACTCTTACCAAGTTGACGAAGTTGCAAAAGGTGGTGTAATTACGCCTGCCGATCAAAACAAAATAACTTCTATTCTACAAAAAGAATATGGGGTTGCAAGTTTTAAACAAGGGCAGGTTTTAGATGGTAAACCCCAAGCTGGTAAATGGTGGGCAATCGCAAAAAAGAAGATATGCACAAATGTTTTCACTGAAGTGGTAATTTGTGGTGACTCTAAAAGCTCTAACAAGGTATTTACTGCTTCACAAAAGGAGTTAGATGCACTTTTTGCAAAGTATGCAAAATAGGCTACAACGCTACTGAAAATGCAACTGCTTTAAAAATCATTTTTACAATAAATAATATCGCCAACGAGGTTTATTTAAAACTAAAGAATCTTTAAAGCAGTTTTTTAAATTTTAAACAATGAAAAAAAAGTTACTTCTTGCTTTTATTACTTTTCAGATACTCTTTGTTTTATATTTTTCTTGCTATACTGCCTACAGCAGTTACTGCGAATTTTATAAAATAAAAATGGATAGTAGTGTTGCAAGGATTACTAAAAAACTAGTAGATACTAAATTCATTGATACTTATGGTAGCTTTAGTGGATGCAATACTGGCTATGGTTTTTTTGCACCCAATGTCCGTAGCACAGGTACTATACAATTTGAAAATGGAAACAATACATATTATCCAAAGTTTAAGACCAATGAAGCCGAAAACAGGTTTTCAGTTTTTGTAGATAAAATAAGCGATTTTCTATTAGAGGATGAGGAAGAGAAAAAAGTAAAAAACAAGAACGATTCGGTGAAGGTAAAATACTACAACTTACTATACAAGGCAGTTGCAGCAAGACTTTTTAATGAAAATATGTGCAACAACAAAGTGTCCTACATTAGCTACAATTTATACGATTATCCAAGTTTACAACAATACACAAAGGGAGAAAAATTACCTCAATTTCTTCGCCTTTATCAAATAGAAACCATCTTAGATGAATAAGAGAATTTACCAAATTTTTCAACAACAAAACTTACATTGGTTAAGTTTTTTTAGAATAGGCATAGCACTTATTTGTTTGTTAAACTTTTTGGTATTGCAAATAGATTTTGAAGCCTTGTTTAGTACCAAAGCTTATGCACCAGCCAATATTGCTTATTTTTTATCTGATACTTCGGCTTGGTCGCTTTACAAAATACATATAGCCATTAGTAAGTACATTAACGTTAGTTACGATGATTTGTTATTGATTTTAAGAATACTTTATCCAACAGCGTTATTGTCATTATTACTAGGTTTTCATACACGTATTGCAGCTGCTATTACCTTATTGCTTTTTATAGTGTTTAGTAAAACATACAGCTCTTTTATGTATGGTTTCGATGCTTACTTACACTTTAGTCTTTTCTATTGTTTAATCTTTCCAACAGGTAGTTATAATGCCATTACAACAATAAAAAAACAATCTAGGCCGTATGATATTTATTTTTTGCGATTGCTGCAAATACACCTTAGTATAGCCTACTTTTTCTCGGGCTTTGAAAAATTATTAGGCTTCAATTGGCGTAATGGTGAGTCTTTGTGGAAAGCACTTCACGGTTATAGCTACAACACTGGAATTGACTTGAATTTTTTAGCCAATACACCATTTTTTTTTATTGCTGGTTGGGCAACAATTGTTGTAGAAATATTGTATCCAGTATTTATGAATATCAAAAAAACTCGCAACGTATGGATGTGGTCTGTTGTAGTGTTACATTTATCTATTGCTTTGTTAATGGGCTTGTACTTTTTTTCGGGAATAATGATAGTGCTTAATTTATCAGCATATTATTTCTCTTATCAACAATCAACAACAAAGGCTGATACATCGATTGCCAGCACATAAAAAATTATCTTTCACCAACCTTCAAGGTTTTTTTATTCTATCAATATGAAACAAATTTTACTTGCTATTATTATAGCTGTAAGCCTTACCAATGCTGCATATTCGCAACAAAAAGATACTATTTTTATAAAAGGTGGGCAGCAAATAATTTGCACAAAAATTAAAGCAACAAAAGATGTTTATAGTTTTACTTACAACACTTCAGACACTACAACTATTAATACCAATATCTTAAAAACCTTAGTAGATAGCGTACATTATTTTACAAAAAATAAAGACGTAAAAACAAAAAAAATAAAAGAAGAAAAACTAAAAAATCAAGTAGCCAAAAACGATTCTGCAATTACCAATTCCAACCAGCCAAAAGCCATTAATAACGAAGTTGTCAACAACCAACCCAAAGAAAAATCTTGGAACTTTAAAGCAGCCATTGGTATCAATTTAGGCAATGTTTTAGACCTCAATAATCCATCGAGTACAGATAAGTCAACCTTCACACTTACCACATCACTCGACCTACAAGCCAACTATAAAAAGCAAGGCAAAAGATTTGAAATAACCAACGAACTACACTATATTTTTGGTTTACAAAAAGAAGGTTTAAAAACTGGCAATCCTATACAGCGAGTGCAAGACGACCTAGCCACACTACACGATATTTCTTTTGGCATTGATAAAAAAAACAAATGGAATTATAATACCATTTTTAAAATAAACACCTCATTATTTACCATTTATAATGGCGATTATTTTAAAGACGAAAACAATTTAGGTCGCATACAAGCATTTGCCAGCCCATATAGTATTACTATTTCGCCTGGGCTAAAATATGAAGCCAGCAATAGTTTCAGGATTTCTTTATCGCCATATTCATTTCAACTATATGGTATTTCAAATAAAGAAATAACCAATAAAGGAATTTTTATTACAGACAAAGATGGTGCTGGCAACTACAAAAATTTTTTATTTAAAAGGCAAGGTGCAGAAGTGAATTTTTGGTTTGATAAAAATGTAAAACAATGGCTCGAAATGCAGTATAGACTTAGCTTTTCATCAGACTACGTAGAAAATTTTGGCAACAATGGGTTAATGGACGGCTTGTTTATTACCAAATTTACTTTGTTTAAAAATATCTATTTAACCCATCGAGCTACCCTTAAAAATAATCTTTCTGGTAATTTTTTAAAGCCTTATCTCAATCAAAATATTCTGATTAGTTATGCTAAAACATTTTAAGCCCATAAAAAAATAATACTAACAAACAATCTTTAATCATACAAAACACCCGATTATGAAAAAAATTAGCTACCTATTAATTTCACTGTTATTTGCTGTAACAAATGTAAAAGCACAGGATTGTATAAGTGTTTACAGTATAGTTACTCAAAACACTTCTTGTGGATTAAACAATGGTAGCGTCAGTTTTTCAGCAACACTTAATTCATCTTCTGGAGGAGGATCATCATATAATTGGGTAAAATTACTTTATGCAGGTTCGTTTGCTCCTGTATTAGATGCATATTCAAAC